>JAJZEJ010000279.1 GCA_021828635.1 Chloroflexota bacterium | reverse complement strand
CAATGAGCGTGACTAAACACAAAGAGAGCTTGACGACACGCCACTGCACGGTACCGCGCTGCACGATGAAGCGTATTGCCAACGCAAAGAACGGCAGCAGAAGATAGAATTGCCATTCTACGGCCAATGTCCAGAATGGACCATCAATTTTCTGGTAGGTTGCCTGTACAGAGTCCATGAAAAAGGTCAGGAAGAGGGCCAGATATTTATAGTGATCGGGATGCAGATATTCAGGATGGATAAACAAAACGACTAAGAATAATGTGATATAGTAGCCAGGAATAATACGAAAGGCACGACGCAGATAGAAGCGACCCATTGAAGACCACGAACTATCAAATAACAGCGATTTAGCATAAGGTAAAAAGAGCAAGAAGCCGGATAGCACGAAAAATAGCGTGACGCCCGTATCGCCAGAGAGGAAAATTGCAATTCCCAGATGACCGAGCCAGGTGACATTCCAGAGCTGCATCAAGTAGTCCACATGGAATACCAGCACCATCAAACACGCCGCTGCACGCACACCATCGAGCGATGGAATGGTCGTTTTTTGTGGGTTATGCTCCAAGAAGTTGGTAATTCGTTGACTGATACTACTCATACGTTGTCGTACATGACTATATTCGCTTTGTATTGATGTAATCAAAATACACTCCCCTACATTTACATTGGTCACAGAACAACAAAGACAACCATTGTTTGCTATACGCTATCACCATACACTCTTAACGTACCAATGTCACCTTTTGGCTAGCTTACTAGAAGACAAGTACTATGCTATAGCGCCGTTCTACGGGAAAGCAGCTTAATTTTCATTAATAGTACAGGTAAAAGCTTCAGAGCATTATCACGTTCCTATAACACACCTACCAGATAGCGAACCGTGAGGGGGGCGGTCTTATTCTTGACCTGGAGCTGGAAGGGCTGGCCCACCTGAATATGACGATGAGCCTGTAGATAGGTCGAATCGTTTAGTAGAATATTGTTATCTGAGACGTTGCTTTGCAGGCGCGAGGCTACATTGACAGCATCGCCAATAGCGGTGTAGTTCTGCATTCGTTCTAACGAGCCAACATTGCCGACCGTGGCTAGACCAGTGTTAACGCCAAAACCAAAGGCGACTTGCAGTTCTAGCGGTTGCGAACGCTGATAGTCCAGCACCGCCATACGCATTTTCCAGGCGGCACGTACCGCTTGCAGCGCGTGCGTGCGTTGTGCGAGTGGTGCATTGAAAATTGCCATCAGCGCATCGCCCTGAAAAGCTGTCAGCGTACCCTCCTCTTCCCAGATAGCCTCGCACATGATATTGAGGTAACGATTGATGAGATTCATCACTTCTTCTGGAGCCATGCTCTCGCTCAGGCGCGTATAGCCACGAATATCGGCGAATACGACCGAGATTTCTTTGGTCTCGCCACCGAGATTAAGCGCGGTCGGGTCTTTAATCAAGCGTTCCACGACCGTGGGATGCACATATCGCTCGAACATACGGCGAATACGCTTAGCTTGCGCCTCCGAACGTCTAATCTCAGTACGGTCGTCAATCACCAGTGCCATACCGATATCTTCGCCTTGAGGATTGCGCAACGACGAAATATAAAAGGTCAGATTGACCAGACCGCGTCCGGTAATCTCACACTCGACCGATTGAGGCACCGTCGTACCATGTATATGCTCGGTATTTGTGGTGCGCAATAACTCAACCAGACCCAACTGCGGTCTGAGACCAAAGACATACTCAAATGGCTTCTCTAGCGCCCATGTGATATTCAGGTTAAACTCATCGAGATGTAAAATACTGTAAGCCGCGACATTGAAGGTCTTAATTAAACCATCTGCATCAATGGTAATCACGCCATTGGCAATGGAACGGAAGATATTGTCCATGTATTGCTTATCTTCATTGACCTGCGTGAATAAACGGGCATTATCAATAGCAATGGCCGCCTGATTGCAGAAAGTCAGCAGCAAATCACGATGCTTTGGACCGAAGAGGTTGGCATTGATGCGGCTATCAACATAGACCGCGCCAATACAGATATTGCGTACTACGAGAGGCGCACACATGATCGAACGAATATTGAAGGCCATAATACTCTCTTGCGCACGTAGAGCATCATCCATCTGCGCATCATCCGCCAGCAATACCTCGCGGGTCTGGATGACCCGTTTGAGCGTACTGCGGCTGATATTGAAGGAGCTTTCGGAGATAGTGCGGGCCTCTTTATCACGAGCAATAGTAAACTCTGGCTCACCGGTCTTGGGATTGACTAACACGAGAAAGCCACGCTCGGCGTTGACCACCTCAATCACGCGGTCCATTACACGGCGCAACACTTCGTCCAGTTTCAGCGTTGAGTTCAGAACCTGGGCAATCCCATAGAGCGTTTCTATTTCGTTGCGTTGCTGCTTGAGGGCAGTGATACTGGTAGTTAGTTCTTCACGTTCACGCTCAAAACCACTAGAATCTTGCTGTGCCACCCCCTGTGCATCACGCCTGGCTGCTAATGCACCACTACCATTGCCGTTCGGCACCGTACTTAGCAGACGCTGTATAGTTTGGTTGATACGCCCCAGTTCCAGGTCTGCCATGCGACTAACATGCAGGGACTCGGTTAAGAGGCGCACACGCGGATCACCGCCATCGTTCGCATAACGTCCTTCGACCGCTACTTCTAATTGATGGGAATGTTCATGCAAAGTACGCGAAATACGCATGAGAGTTTCGCCGATAGAACGCAGATCGCTTCCTGTTTTCCATAGCCAATCAGGTGATGCCGCCACAGTTCCCTCCAGGTTTGG
>JAJZEJ010000653.1 GCA_021828635.1 Chloroflexota bacterium | reverse complement strand
AAAGGAAACGCCCGTGTAAGTTGCTGCTGCATCTGCCCAAGATAGTAGCCCTCGCCACAACCAACATCCACAACAACGGTGCGAGGCAATGTCTCTCCATCTTCGTCTTTTTCAGTATTACCCGCTTCCTGATGCAGGTGGCTAAGAACCAATTCGTTGAGCAAGGCCGAGAGAGGTTGATAGTGTCCATGTTCCAAAAAGCTGCGTCGCGCCTGGAGCATCTCTTTAGAATCGCCAACCGAAGCCGCTAGCTTGTGTGTTACCAGATTGGCGTAACCCTCTTTTGCCAGATCGAAGCTATGCCCACTGGCACACTTGAGCGTGCTACCCACTTTGCTGAAACGCAGATGACACAAGGGGCAGATCAACAGGTGCGTCAAACAATCTTCTGCTGTTCTCACGTTATTTCTTTCTTCACGGCAACGGCACACGCCAGACCTGTACCGTGTCATCTTTCACGCTACCCAGTGTTGGGAGTTCGCTACCACTGCCGGAGACGATGCGCTTGCCATGTGGCGACCACGCGACTGAGGTTACGATGCCAATATAGCACGGGTAGGTATAAAGCAACGTGCCGCTTGTGGCATCCCAGGCATCGACCGTCTCATCCTGGCTAGCTGAGGCCACGTAGCGCAAGTCGGGCGACCATGCTAGCGCCGTAATTGGCTCTTTGTGGCTCTGTTGGGAGAGACGCATCTGGCCCGTGTTCACATGCCAGAACTGCATGTGATTCGCGTAAGTCGAGGCCAGCACGAGCTGACCATTCGGCGTCCAACTCAGTGCATCAACGCCAAGCCCACTGGTATTGTGCAATGTATAGCTGGTGATGCGTTGACCTGTGCTGCTATTCCAGACCATCACCGTATGTTCGCCGTCATACGTTGCGATCTGCTGCCCATTCGGCGACCATGCCAGCGCCGTTTCGCCACTTACCGAGACAGCGTGTGCGCCTGTCGTGGCATCCCAAATAGTGACTGTTGTATTGCCATTCGTCTGTTGCAATAATACGGCAATGCGCTGGCTATCCGGCGACCACGCTACTCGTGTAATGCTGCGGGCATGCCCCTGATAGGCATAGACCTGTTGTCCATTGCTGGCATTCCAGATACGCACCGTGCCATCACTCTCACCTGCTGCTAGCCATTGCCCATCCGACGACCACGCCAATGTCAGTACAGCACTGCCATTGCCAGCATAGTTCATGACTGTACTCGCATGAGCAGCATTCCAACTCTGCACCTGTCCATCCTCTTGCGCCGAGGCCACACGCTGCCCATCCGGCGACCATGCTACCGCATCGACCGTCGCTGTGCCTTGATAAATAGAGAGCGTATCGGGCGATGTTGGGCGCGTCAGGTGAATATTATTTCTGCCGAAAGGCAACAACACAAAACCAGTTGCGCCATAGCCAAAAAAGACGCAGGAGAGCATAAGGCCACACAGGGCCAATAGCGCCACACCGGTCAAGCCCAAGACAAGGCATGAGATACGGCGACGCGCTTTATCGGAACGAACGGGTAGCACTTCCTCTTCAGGAGCTTGCATATGTGTCATACCTTCTTAACGATGGTTCCTTCTCTATCGTTCTATTCTACTACTTTGTCAAAGTTGCAATGAACCCGTAGGGGCCGGTTGACCGCGCTCGCGTAGCCCAAACCGACATACGGGCGCGGTCAACCAGCCCCTACGGGTTGACGTAGCACTACGATATGATACAATTGCCAAAATCTCTAGAATGAGGATAGATAGAGTCATGGAATATGCCATTCTGGGCGGCGGTGCATTAGGCTTAATGGCGGCGTATCGACTGGCGCAGGCGGGCCAGACGGTGATGGTGTTCGAGCGTGAGCCGCTAGCCGGTGGGTTGGCCGCCGGTTTTCGTGTCGGTGATATCTGGCTGGAAAAGTTTTATCACCATCTTTTTCGCAGCGATAAAACAGCCATTAGCATAATTGAAGAACTTGGTTTGGGCGAGTGCCTGGAATGGATTCGTCCGCGCACAGTGAGCTTGATCGGTGGCGAGATTCAGCAGCTTGATTCACCATTGACGCTGCTGCAATTCAAGCCCTGGCGGCTCGATGAGCGGTTGCGCGTGGCGGCGGTGATGGTTTTCCTCAAGCTTGCCAATCCAGCCTGGCTAGAGGGTCAGACCGCCGATGCATGGTTGCGTCAATGGATGGGCAAACGCCCCTACGAGATGCTTTTCGAGCCACTCTTCATCGGCAAATTCGGTGCGCTCTACGACCAGATTGCCCTGCCCTGGTTCTGGGCCAGATTTCATGATCGCACCACACGCCTGGGCTATCTCAAAGGCGGCTTCCAACAACTCTACGAACGCCTCGTTGAGCGTATCAGCGAACTCGGCGGGAAAGTGCTACTTGGCACGAGTGTCGAGCGCGTTGAGCAGCAGGAGGGACGCTGGCAAGTACAGACCAATCAGGGCGTCTGGAACTTCGACCGCGTGATCTCGACGCTACCCACACGCCTGACCTGCCGCTTGATTTCCGCGCTGCCGCAAGAGTATCGTGACAAATATGATTGGGGTCAGGCATATGGAGCGCACTGCCTCGTGCTGGCCCTGGACCGTCCTCTGACCGATAGCTACTGGATTAACATCTGTGATCGTGGCTATCCCTTCACGGGCCTGTTCGAGCATACCAACTTCTGTGCGCCAGAGGAGTACGGTGGTCGGCACCTGGTCTACCTGGGCAACTATCGCCCGATGGATGACGTGCTATTCAAGATGAGCAAAGAGGAGGTGATGGCGCAATTCTTCCCCGCGCTCAAGCGCATTGTGCCAAACT
>JAJZEJ010000202.1 GCA_021828635.1 Chloroflexota bacterium | reverse complement strand
TACTTCTACTATGATGACGAGTGCGGCGATCACCAGTGGAGGTGCAACAAAAGAGCAGAGAAAAATGAGGAGCCAGAGAATCAGCCCGATGAGCAGGCCAATGATGGGAAAATAGACGCTACCCACAATCACCCGCTCGCCAATCGCATCCTTATCGAACAGGTGGGTTGTACCAGGGAGCGGCAAAATAGATAGGAAGCGGAGTGCGGCAACAAACTCTCTATATTGATCAAGCAACCACATAATCAAATCTTTCTATGAATCAGATGTTCTACAGGTATGACGTGTATACACCGGACGCTGTATATTAAGCTTGACCAGCATACCAGCAGGGAATACATCCTGTAAAGCCTTTTCTGTCACTTGTTGTTCCGTGGATAGTAGGTCAAGTATGCTCAACGAGCCAGGATCGAGGCACAGTTGCCATTGAGCGTTCAACGGCATGTGTAAGGCGCTACAGAGCAGCGTACGCAAAGGTCCACCATGTGAAACGATAGCTATATCGCCTTCCGTTGGCATAGTCTGCAACTGTGCCAACGCTTGTCTTAGACGCTGTAGCAGAGCGGTCAATGACTCACCATGTGGCGGAGCATAGTGGAGTGGGTCTGTAAAAAAGGCCAACTGTGTCTGAAACTGGGCAGTAGCGTTGTGCTGTGTTCCAGTTTGTTGTGCCATGTCGCGCCAGCCAGAGTCGTCGTGTGCCTTGTGTCATATTGTACTATGAAACCTTCGTTCTTTTTTAGCTTGCTTATATATACGCAAGAGATCATGATTCCCCGCAAAAATAAACGAGCGATCTGCTCGCTTGACAGATGTTGTTTTGCAATGTCAGAATGAAGCAGATAAAACGATTTCGTTCATTGTTTGCACGAACAGGCGTTGTCCGGCCTTATCTACAGAGGCGGGCAACGCTGTTTTATAATGAGATAAAAATCTGCACAAGATAGTGTAATGAGAGAGTAATAACGTATGACCGAACACGAAATGGCGCAAGAGCTTGATGAACTGAGCGACGAGGGACGCGCACGTAGAAAGCAAGAGCAAAACGAGGCCAGGGCGAAGCGCGTGCCTAAAAGAGGGTTGGTGATCGTCAACACCGGCAACGGCAAAGGGAAGACGACGGCGGCACTGGGAGTTTTGATGCGTTCGTGGGGCCAGAATTTACGTGTGGTGATGTTGCAGTTTCTCAAGGCCAAGACTGGTAAGTGGGGTGAGATTCGTGCCGCTCAACGCATGGGGGTTGAAATTATCCCGCTCGGTCAGGGTTTTACCTGGGTTAGCGAGAATATTGAGCAGGATCGGGCGTTGGCGCAGGCGTGCTGGCAGCAGTGCCGCGAGAAGATCGAGAGTGACCAATATGACGTGGTAATTATGGACGAACTAACCTACGCGCTCAAGTATCACTGGCTCGACATCGCAGAAGTGCTGGAGACGTTGCGCAACCGCGATCCTATGCAGCATATTGTGATTACCGGACGTGATGCCCCGCAAGAATTGATCGAATTTGCCGATCTGGTGACGGAGATGCGTGAGATCAAACATCCTTACAAAACACAGGGTATTCTAGCGCAAAAGGGCATTGAATTTTAGCAAAAGCAGAAGAGGCTTGATAATAGTATGATAGAACAAGAGCGGACGATAGTGATTGCGACGCACTTTGAGCCACAGTGGCAGGAACGGGTACAGCAACTTGCACCTGACTATCGCGTCATGCTGAGTACTCCTAAAGATCAGCAAGAACTTTCTGCGGATATATTAAGCACTGTCGAGGTAATGTATACCTTTGGTTGGCATCTACCAGAGCCGGAGCAGGTACCAAATCTGCGTTGGATACAGCTCTATTCGGCAGGCGCGAACCAGGCGATGCCTTCACGGCTCTATCGTGAGACCGATGTGTTATTTACTACCGCGAGTGGTGTGCATGCCGTGGCGATTGGCGAGTATGTGCTACTGGCCGCGCTAGCCTGGTTTCACCGCTTGCCAACACTTTTTGCATGGCAGCAAGAACATTCATGGCCTCATAATGCTCAACGTACCGAGCTATTCAGGCCACAGAATATTCGTGGTAAAACAATAGGTATTGTCGGTTATGGCAGCATTGGGCGCGAGGTGGCACGGCAGGCGAAAGCGCACGGGATGCGTGTGCTGGCAATGCAGCGTGGCGACAATCATCGTGATACTGGCTTTATTTTCCCTGACATCGGCGACCCGGAAGGTGTGCTACCTGATCGCTACTATACCATGCCGCAACTTCATGAGATGCTGAGTGAGTGTGATGTTGTAGTAGCTAGTATGCCATTAACGGATGAGACGCGCTCAATGTTCAATGCGCAAGCCTTCAACGCGATGAAGCCAGAGACGTTCTTCATCAATATTGCCCGTGGCGACGTAGTAGACGAGGTAGCTTTATTGCATGCATTGAGCGAGAAACAGCTTGCTGGGGCCGCACTCGATGTCTTCCATCAGGAACCATTGCCGTCAGACAGCCTGTTCTGGCAGTTACCGAATGTCATCATCAGTCCGCACGTAACAGGCATTTTTGCCGAATATGACCAGACCGTAGCGCAGATTTTTGAGGCGAACCTGCAACGCTACTTACAGAGTGAGCCGCTCTATAACCTGGTTGATAAAACTCGTGGCTATTAGCCTTAATGAAGAGGAGCAGCACATTCACAATGGATGTACTGCTCCTCTTCATATGTTATGACAATAATTGTGGGACAGAAGCGTTGCTTACGCGCTGGTCTGATATTCCCACTGTTTGTTTTGGCTCAGATTCGCTTGGTCAATAACGACGTTGGCGAG
>JAJZEJ010000331.1 GCA_021828635.1 Chloroflexota bacterium | reverse complement strand
TTTGCCAGTAGGAATCTTAATCCGAAAGTAGGATGCTTGATCGCCTACTACATAAGCCAGTTGAGCGCCTGGACGAAGCAGGTCACGTAAAAATGCCAGATGGCGCGTCATGCCACCAAAATAGAGTTGTGTTACTCTACCATACAATTTCTCGAAACCAGAGGTCTTGCCCAATTCAATGCGCCGCGCTTCTATGGCACTAGCAATATGCTGGATAGTAGGATTATCGCTAACCCACATATCATCAGTGTCGTCTTTGTAGACAGTGCGGGTATTCGAGCAGAGTAGTCCTTTTTTAAGCATTTGGAGATCAGCTCTGTTGTGAATAAAACCAAGTATAACCGACTCTAAGCGTGTTGTGCGTGTGTAGTCTTTTTCATTAGGATAAGGAGGTGAAGTGATGACTGCATCGATAGAATGCGGTTCAAGATAGTTAAATGCCTGACGAGTATCGCCAAGAAAAATACGGGCCGGAGCTTTGGGTGGTACTGTAACTGCTCTGAGGTCATGTGCTATGGTTTGGATGCAATGTAACCATGTGGAAATGACGGGTGCGTCAGCTTTAATTGTGCCAAGACCCACTTCTGGGCCGAAATGCAGATTGCCGATAACCGTCACAAGTGCTTTAGCCAGCGCCAGCAGTTCATATTGATAGTATGACTCGTTTTGATGCTGTTTTAAGCTGTCAAGAAGCACTAAAGTTTTATGTAATGGCAATGGGCTGATAGAGTTTGTTAACAGTAAATTCGTCTCTTCTTCTGGGAGCGTGCGTAACGATATATGAGAATAATGTGCCTCACAAAAAAGAGGATTGTCTTCAATACCATCTGTCCTTAGTTGTTCGGTAGTAAGTGCAGCAATATTATGAGCATGTTCTATAAGCAGATCGGGATTAACATGCCAATCTACTTTGGCTTTTGAGGCAAAATGCGCCATTGGATGAGCATCAAAACCCACGACGGGAATACCCAATTTTTGACATTCTAGCGCAACAGTACCTGTGCCACAGAATGGATCAAGCACGCAATGATTGTTAGTAATAGCAAAGCGTTCTAAATATTCTCGGACAAGATGTGGGGGAAATGAAAGCACGAAACGATACCAGCCATGCATTGCTCGGTCTTCTGCTTGCAACTTATTAGCGTCACTACCCGCACTATACTCGTTGCGGCGTGAGATAACCTGACTCATTGATTCATATTCCTCTTTACAAGCCCTTAATCGGGATTACCCGCTTCTTGAAGCAAAGCTACCACTGCACGTGTTTCTATGCCTTGTTGTTGTCCTATGATACCCTTCCCCTCGAAAGTTTTTCCTTGAATGCTTACACGTTGTGAGTCTATGTCCAATTGGGTAGCAATAGCTTGCCGCATTTGAGCATAAAAAGGTTTTAATTTAGGTTGCTCAGCCAAAATAATGATTTCCATATTGAGAATAATAACGTGTCTTGGTTTTAGAAGCCGCTCGTGTAATTCTTTGAGATAATTAATAGAATGTGCATCTGTTACACCATCCTGATCATTAAACCAATCGGCTATATCACCTTCACCTAATGCAGCAAGCAGAGCATCTACCAGGGCATGTGAGAGCGGATCTCCATCACTACGCTTGACATGAAATCCTTTATTAAAAGGAATAGTTATTCCTGCCAATATGAGTGGATATCCCTCGTGAAAACTGTGAAAATCTACACCCATGCCTATACGTAATTGTTGGCTAAGGATATGCTGTATGGCTTGATAAATCTGATATTGTTCCATTACTTTGCTGTGAATCCTCGTTCCATACGGGAATAGCGTATTCGTAGGTAAAAGCATAAAAAGCTGCAACCGCTATAATATGCGCCCATTCTATAACTCTATTGCCATTCGTCCATACAGTACGATCTAAAGCTACTACAGGAGCATGTGTAGCAATGCGCAGAAGCTGGTATTCGTTCTGAGTAGGTAAGCGTGCAACTAGAATTTCTTGTGCCTGTGTTGCTCTCAAATGATGACGTTTCTGTAGCCATGTAAAAAGCGGTTTATCGCCAATATCGATACCAAGTAGCTCGCCAAATAGATCAGCAGGATAAAAACTCTCTATCAGTCGGTAAGGCAAATCATCAGCCAGTTGTAACCGATAACGCTTTAATACCAGTGTGCCGACTTTAATTTGGAGGTGGTCGGCAACTTCACTGTTCGCTGGTATCAGTGATGGCTGCTCTAAAAATAGCACTTGCGGTTTTCGTCCGAGCCGTTCCATGTCTTTAAGAAACGAGCCTGCTCGACGTAACTCACTTTCTTTTATTGAAGATATTTCACTTCCTTTGTCTATGAGTACTCTTCCTCTTGTACCTACAACAAAAGTGCCTCTTCCCGTATAGCGAACAACTAATCCCTGGCTTTCGATTATTTCAATGGCTCTACGGACAGTCATGCGACTGACATGAAGCTCTTCTGCCAAGTCACGCTCCGATGCCAGCCGTGAACCTGCGGGTAGTACGCCGTTGATAATTTTTGCGTGAAGGTTTGCTGCGATTTCTTCCGCTTTACCGAGTTCCATATTCATAATTCATAATCTTTATTAACCCGATCCATATTGGTGTATACCATCTATTGACAATAGAAATTCATCATGTTATATTTGGTATAGACCATATTGGTATAGACCGATATGCGCCAATGCGTTGCTGATAGTATATCACAAAGATGCGTAAATTAGTAGCCCATGCGCTGTCGGGTAGCCGAAGAAATGATGAGTTTGAGAAAAAGCCTGTAACAAAATGCAACACTTTTTTGAATATGTGTATGTAGGCGGTTCTAAGC
>JAJZEJ010000322.1 GCA_021828635.1 Chloroflexota bacterium | reverse complement strand
TAATCACGGCTAAGCCGATAATGAGCAGGATGGCCGAAGCTGCCCACAGCACCCAGCCCTGACGTGTATCGTGTACCATCTTGCCAAACATGTAAAAGAGGCCAGCCGGAATAGTCAGGACAGAGAGCATGATGAGCAGATTGGTGAAGGCGTTGGGGTTCTCATAGGGATGAGCCGAGTTGGTGTTAAAGAAGCCACCGCCGTTCGTGCCAAAGTTCTTGATAAACTCCATTGAGGCCACCGGCCCCTGAGCAATGGTCTGTACTTGCCCGTTAAGGGTATGCGCGACAACATAGGGACTAAAATTCTGAATCATGCCTTGCGAAACAAACACTAACGCACCCACAATCGAGATGGGCAGCAGGACATAGAGAATACAGCGCGTCAAGTCTACCCAGAAATTGCCGAGTGTCTGTGCGCTACGGCGGGCCAACCCACGGATTAAAGCTACAGCCAGCGCGATACCCGTCGCGGCTGAGGCGAACATGTGAAAAGTCAGGCCCACCATCTGGCTGAAGTAGCTCATGGTCTGCTCGCCAGCGTAGTTCTGCCAGTTGGTATTGGTGGTGAAACTGGCGGCGGTATTAAAAGCCAGACGTTGCTCCACCGGACCGAAACCCTGTGGGTTGAACGGGAGCCATTGCTGCGTGCGCAAAATCAGGTAGGTGAGCAACATGCCCGCCACACTGAACAACAGCATGGCGATCACATAGCCAGTCCATTTTTGTTCCTCTTCGGGTTTGACGCCCGACAGACGATAGAAAAGGCACTCTACTGGCACTAAAACGGGCGAAAGCCAGGTGCGTTCGCCCGTGAAGACCCTGGTCAAATACAGACCCATCGGCTTAGTGATGAGTAAGACAATGATCAGAAAGAGCAGCACCTGTAGAACACTATTGAGCGTCACAGGCATAGCAAATCACCTCACTAAAACTTCTCAGGAGCGAGCAGTGCGATCACGAGATACACCGTCACAGCGAGAGCAACAATACCAACGAGAATATACTCAAGTGGCGTATTCATGCAAAGATCCCTTTCAGCTTATAGGCGTTCACAGCCAACTGTAAAAGCAATGAGGGCCGCAAATGATACGAGCGTAACAACAACCACAATCAGGTCAAGCATACAAATCCTCCTCAGAGGGGATAATTCCCGCTACGTGGAACATGGCTGTACGTGCGGACGCTATCTCTCGCTCCGCCCGCTCCGCCGCCTCTGTCGCCAGACGCAATAGGGCATCCATTGGAAAAGGTTTGGGCAGATAGGCCAGTGGGTGAAACTGTGCCAGATGGCGCGGACTCACACGCACTGCTGAAAGTATCACGACTGGAAGCAGCAATTGGTTTACACGAAGGGGTAATGAGTGGAGCGTCCCTTCCTGCTGTGCGATGCGCAAAACCTCCCAGCCTGTCTGATCGGGCAGGTTAATATCTAGCAGGATAAGATCGAAGGTAGTCGCGCGTAGTGCCAGTAGCGCCTCGCGTGCATCGCTAGCGATGCGTACCACATGTTCCCGCGCTTGCAAATTGCGCTGGATCAAGTCGGCCAAGACGGCGTCGTCTTCTACCAGTAAAATGATCGCACCCATTCCCTATAAATCTCCTTCTAGTCGTAAAGGTGTGATACTCACATCATTACGGTTTCCGTTTGTAGGGATGTGATGTATCACGTCCTTACGATTTCCTTTCTCAGTATACTTGTCTCTTCCTAAAGGTGCGTTCCGAAGAAGAGGAGTGTTGCTCAAAAATTTCTCAGGATTTGCCACCTAACCACATTTCGGTTTATAAGAAAGCCGCAAAGCCACGGGCAAACGCTGCAATGCCCAATAATGCAGCAGCGTCTCCAAGTTCTGCACGCAGAACACGCACTCTACCGCGTGGCAAAGACCAGATATGTTCATCAAGATAAGCTTGCACGAGCGGAAGAAAATCTTCCGCGGATGCGCTCAACCCGCCACCGAGGACGACGTAATCGGGATCATATGCATGAACGAGCGAAACAATGCCAGCTCCCAAAGCGTGGGTAAAAGATTGGATGACCATTTGTGCAGGGCGATATCCGCTACGTGCGGCAGTGAAGATTGCTTGCGGTGTCAAGTTTGCAATGTCTGGCATCGGCTCATGCTGTGCCGTATAAGCCTCTACTGCCGCGCGGACAAGGGCAGCTGTCCCAATCAGTGCTTCTAAACAGCCGATATTACCGCAGGTGCAACGTGGACCATCCTTCTGGATCGTCAGGTGTCCTCCCAAAATACCGGTTAGACCGCGAGGTCCGCGTAACACCCGACGTTGTAACGCAACGCCACTTCCGACACCTGTCCCTAAAGTGAGGCAGAGCAGATTCTCGGCTTGTTTGCCTGCCCCATAGAGCATTTCTCCTAAGAGATACATGCGTGCATCATTTTCAAGAACAACGGGAAGGTGAGATGCATCCGCGAGATGCTGAGCTAATGGCTGACCAATCAAGTCCATGAGTGCTTCGTTTACGTCCAGAATGAGTCCTTGTTGGGGATCAACGATCCCTTTCATACTTATACCAATTGCCTGAATGTGGTGGCCTGCGCCTATCTGTTGTACAAGGCGCATGAGTCGTTCGATCAGAAGGTCTGTGCTTTCTCGCGGGCCGAGCGACTCAATATGTAGAGCGGACACAGCCGTATCTCGCACGATACCAGCCTTGATGCGCGTACCCCCTATATCAAAGGCTAAAATTGAAGCAGTTGATTCGACCTCGTTAATAATCCTGCGCAAAGTCTTCACGTATCCTTTCTATGCTTTCCTTTGTTGCCTACAAACAATCAAGGATGCTATG
>JAJZEJ010000497.1 GCA_021828635.1 Chloroflexota bacterium | reverse complement strand
GTTGTTGCGCTATTTCTTTGACACGAATCCGAAGCATACGATACCTCACATGTAGTAGATTGCTTTTCTATCCGTTCCCGCCAACTGGCCGTACATCTTTCAATACATCCGGTTCTCTGAAGGCACTGGCACCTCTGCCAAGACAAGAAAAAAGCTGAATTGGCTTTATCAGTCAATTCAGCTCTGGCGTACCCGAGAGGGGTCGAACCTCCGACCTACAGATCCGCAATCTGTCGCTCTATCCACTGAGCTACGGGTACAGATGTTTTCGGCTTAGCATGCCGTGTCCTTTTCTTTCTGAGCAGGATTATAGCAGTCTCCTGTAGACTTGTCAAGCAGTTTCCCACCCATTTTTAGCTATCCTCTTATAAAGATCACATCCAGCATTGTAGCGACACCACCTAGCGACATAGCAAATCCGTTGCATTCGGCTAATGCAATGCGTGTATGTGCGAATGAAACCGGTAAGCTGTACGTCTCTACGGCAGTGCGCAATGGCTGTAAAATTAACTCTCCGGCCTGCATGACACTCCCGTCCAGCACAATCAATGAGGGATTTAAGGTATTTACCAGACCTGCCAGCGCAAAGCCCAGATATTTACCCGCACGTGCCAAAGCACCTATGCTAGCTGCATCGCCTGCCTGGGCGGCTTCTATGACTTGTGGAAGCGTGGTCAGGGTAGGTGAGAAGCGTTGCACCTCCCGCAAAATCCCATCCTTGCTAGCCACCGTTTCCAAACACCCAGAGCGCCCACATTGACAGAGATGCCCATTCAAATCGACTGGAATATGCCCTATCTCGCCCGCTATGCCTGCTGCGCCACGGTAGATTTGTTGATTGAGAATAAGGCCACCGGAGATGCCAGAACCGACTTTCACATAAATCATATGGCTTTCGTTGCGGCCCGCTCCATAGCGGCTCTCGCCTAACGCTCCCATGTTGCCATCATTATCCAGATAGACCGGTACACCAAGATCGTCCTCTAACACTTGCTGAATATCGACATTGGCCCAGCGAGAAAGGGCTGTCGGTAGCGCGGTTCTCTGTGGCAAGAGTGCAAGTGGACTGATGATGCCTAAGCCAACCCCCACAATCATTTCCCAGGGAATCTGCTGCTGCTCGACAAAAACCTTGAGCAGTTTGCCTAACAGTGGAAGGCTCTCTTCTGGACCTCTGCTACTGGAAAAGGGGATTTTTAGGTGTTGAATCGCACGGCCAGTCAGGTCAGCCAGCAAAACGGTCAGGTGTTGATAACCCAGCGTGCCTCCAAGCACGTAACCGGCGGTTGCGTTGAACGAAAGCAGCATTGTACGACGATCATCACCAATACGTTGCTCTTCCGGTTGTATGATACCTTCCTGAACTAGTTCGTCAACAATGTTGCCAATCGCTGTTCGAGAGAGACCAGTGTAGGGGGCAAGGTCTGAGCGAGGAATGCTGTTTCGTTCGCGGATATAGTTGAGGACTAATGAGCGATTGGACTCGCGCACACGACGTTGGTCGGTCCCTTTACGGTCCTTTTCTTTGCGTAGTTTTTCACGTTCTTGTTGTCTATTTTGCATAAGTCGATGCCACGGCTGCATAGATTTCCCCTTTTTTACTATCTCTCTTATCAATCTTACCACGTGCTTTTAAGTGTTGTAAACCGGGGAAGGTCAAATTTAGGGAAAATCTCACCAAAGAAGGGCAAAGATATATTGTCAACACAGTTGACAAAAAAATTTTCGTATGCTATACTCATAGCAATGAAGAACTTCTTCTGGCTTGCTAGTCTTGTAAACAATCCGAGCGTCAATGCTGTTTCTGCAGAGCAGCTTACGAAGCTTATTTGGCAATCTCCATCCGGCGAAGCGAGTCATTGAAATAGGGCGACCGGACCGGTACCGTTGTCATTTTCAATGTATGCGGCATCCCTTAGATTTTGCGAACAATGATGAGAGCGATTATCTGTTCAGGAGGATACACATGGTTCAAAGTCGATCTCTTCCCTCTATCTCACGTCGTCGTTTTCTCCAGTCATCAGGTACTATGATGGGTGCTGCGGCCCTGGGCAGTTCGTTCCTGGCGGCCTGTGCAGGCACCAGTAGCGGAACAAATAGCAGTTTACCCCCACTAGCGCAGTGGTATCACGAGTATGGTGAGACGGGAACGCATGAGGCTGTTTTGCGTTACGCGAAATCGTATAGCAAAGCCAATGTCAAGGTTAACTGGCTGCTCGGCACGGCTGATCTCTATCCGAATAAGTTGCAGACGGCGTTGCTGGGTACCAACGCACCCGATGTCTTTGAGTTACAGGGCGTATCACTGGCCCAGGTCAAGGCGGGTCTGGTTGAGCCATTGGATGATATCATTGGCCCAGTCCAGAGCGACTTTCTAGCGGCGAGCCTCGCCCCATACACAGTGAATGGTCATGTTTATGCCATCCCGATGATTGGTGATCCGCAGTTTATCTACTATCGCAAGAGTATGTTCCAGGCGGCAGGCATTACACAACCGCCAGCTACTTTTGACGAGCTGATAGCGACCGCCAGGAAGTTGACCAGCGGCAATCGCAAGGGTCTCTATATTGGCAACGATGGCGGTGTTGTCTCGCTGACCTATCCTCTGCTCTGGACTGCCGGTGATTTGATCTCCTCGGACAACAAGATTATCTTCAACACGGCTGCTGTAGCGGCCAGCTATGAGAAGCTGTATGAACTGAACAAGTCGGGCGCATTGCTGATTGGTGCGCCAACCGACTGGACAGATCCTTCAGCGTTTGAGCAGGGGTTGGCTGCGATGCAGTGGTGTGGTTTGTGGGCCATGCCCGGCATCAC
>JAJZEJ010000699.1:2017-2817 GCA_021828635.1 Chloroflexota bacterium | reverse complement strand
ACCACCAGCAACGGATGCCAGAATATGAACCTTCGTGCCGGGTGAGACAGGAGTATCCAGACCTTGTAGATAGCGAATATGCTCGCGCTCCACGAAGATATTCACGAAAGGGCGTAGCTCGCCTGTTTCGTAGCACAAATTAAAGCGCAAACCGGGGAAGTCATGGTCAAGTGCGCTAATGATCTCACGCACCGTCTGACCAACGACAGGAACCGGGCCATGTCGGCCAGTTTTTGCACGCAGCACGACGGGTAAAGAAACCATCACTGGTGACATAAACAACCTCCTGACATGCGAACTCCGCATAGCAAAGAGTATACACCGCACTAATGAAAAGAACTTCTTCTATCTTGCTATTCTTCTAGCACGAGGTAAAAACGGTAGAATCATGCTTGCGCTATCTGTACCATCTGCTCCGCCAGGTGCATCAATACATCGCGTAGCTCTGGCGGTCGGTGAATCGTAAAAGGCAGAGCCAACCCGATCAGATAGCGGGCCATCGCCGACAGATCATTATGATGGCTCTGGTAGAGGACGCCAGTTGGCGTAGCAGTCAACTGACCATATGCAGCCGGTATCTTCTGCTGCACGATATATAACTCTGCCTGAAACTCGACTTCGATCCGCCAACGGGCCGGAATAGTAGCAAGTTGCTTTACAACATAGTCATGGCAATCGAAATCCTCTGCCCGCACAAAGGTCTCTGTAAGCAGATGCACACCGCGTAAGCGATCTAGCCGGAACAGACGATATGCCTGCCGTAAATAACAATAACCTACCACATACCAGTGAACACTCGA
>JAJZEJ010000699.1:0-2007 GCA_021828635.1 Chloroflexota bacterium | reverse complement strand
CTGTGTTACCTCGCCACGATACGATGAGTAAGTAATAGCAACACGGCGGCGCTCCTGCACCGCTTCACCAAGCGTCATCAGTAAAGAGACATCGGGCCGCACATCCTGCTGGTGAGGAGAAAGAATCATATGTGATGAGATCGCTTGCAGGCGTTCACGGCCACGAAGCGGAAGCACGCGATAGATTTTGGCAAGCGCACCCTCAATAGCAACCGGTGATAGGTCGATTTCCAGCCACGCTATCCCCAGCAGGCCAAATACCATTGCCGTCGCCTCTTCTTCTGTAAAAAGCAGTGGCGGCAATTTGTAGCCGGGGCGTAAGCGATAGCCACCACCAGGACCGCGTGTTCCCTCGACCGGAATGCCCATCTCCTGAAGCATCAGAATGTAGCGACGCACGCTTCTCACCTCGACCTCAAGCCTCCGCGCCAATTCATCCCCGCTCAAATGCGGATGCGTTTGCAGTAACTCCAGAATAGTGAGCAGGCGCGTTGTTGGATGATACATATGTTTCTTTCCATCGCCATTATCAGTACGAATTTAGGACCAATTTTAACCTATACCCCTGCTATACTGCAAGTAACTGGGAAAATCAGCAGGTACGAACGCAATCAAGCAGTTTCGACATCTTTCTCAAGGATATTCGATTGAAAGGCAGTACAACATGAAACTTATCAGCATTCGCTTACTAGCAAGCGACGTTCCCTCGGCTATCAGCTTCTGGCGCGACATCATGAAGTTGCCTCTGGCGTATAGTGATGAGGCAATGGGCTATGCCTACTTCGAGACAGAGAGTGCGGGTATAGAACTCTTCAACCGCGATGCTCATGCCGCTGCACTCAGTGAGGTAGCACCATCATCCATGCCAACAAATCGGCAGGCCGTGATCACATTTCAGGTAGACGACGTTGATGCTACCTATGCCGAGCTGGTCGCACGAGGAGCTTCCTCAGTCACAGCACCACAGGATCGACCTGAGTGGTATGCTCGCACCGCCCATCTGCACGCGCATGATGGCTATCTCGTCGAAATTTACACCCGTCTCGCTCCACCAGCGGAGGTATAAATTTCAAAACAGTAAGCCACTGATAGCAATGGAGAAACAGGGCAATCGCATCTAAAAAGCCGAGGATGTTGACGATTGCCCTGTTTCTCCCGCTACCTCTTTTCCAAAAAGAGCAAACGGTGTGTATAATGGAGTGAGGAGGTTTTGGCTCTATGAAGCAGAAGAAGTATAATGGCCCCGAATTCTTTGCCAATTACCGCCAGATGGCTCGTTCCATTAGCGGATTGGATGCCGAGGGGGAATGGCCTGCTTCCACTATGTTGTAATATCAGGGTAGGGGAGCGACCAGTGCTGGAGCTTGCGTGCATATTCGCGCTGGAATGCCAACGGCTCCTCGTAGTCACGCTCAAAGAGGGCGATAAAAAGCGTGAGCGTCAGGAAATTGTGCGCTCCAAGCTCAAATAGCTTGACATAGTTGTGTGTCGCCAATGCCTCGCGCTCTTCGTCGGTAAAGTGCTGCCAGGTACTACCCTCGCTCTCTGGCAGGTTCAGAATAACGTTGGCTCGCTCACTCTCCCACCAGGTGACTGTGCCACGCGGGTCTGCACGGTAACGCTCGACCAGATCTGGATCGCGGTCAACGATGAAGATGAACTTGTTAACAAGGTACTTGCTCATGCATCCACTCCGTTCGGATACCAGGTGAAATAGGCTTCCATCGTGTGAAAAAGGTCGAGGGTATCGGCGTAATCGGCTCTGATCTCCCCCGCGACACCCATCATTAGCATGAAATCGAGGAAACCATGCGTGGCATTGCCTGGCAACCAGAGGCTATCGAGCGTGACTTCGCGTAAGGCCCCTTCACAGTCACCGTTGGCAATCCACTCGACGGCCTTGCGGTCGAACTCTGGGTCAGGTCCATGCGGCCCGAACTGGCGTGGCCCACCGAGTTCGAGAGAGAGATGACCGGTACCGATGACGGCAACGCGCTTCCCCCTAAG
>JAJZEJ010000766.1 GCA_021828635.1 Chloroflexota bacterium | reverse complement strand
GGCACGGAGTGTGCCGACAATCCTTGTAGGCAGATATATGGCGGTAAAGGACACGATTTATCACGTCCCTTACCAAATGATTGTCCCATTATACACGAAGCGGGCAAATCAAGGTAGGGGCGGAATTCAGTACGCCCTTTAGCTACCTGGGTAGAGCATTTGATGGAGCCTTACCCATTAACTGGTTTTGTAGCTGGCAATTCTGGATCAGTATCTGGTAACTGGATGACCTTATCTGAGTCGGGATCGAAGACGATAAGTTCGATCAGGTCGAGGTTCTGATCTTTGTTCGAGTCAGGATCATCGCCGTCGCCATCGTTGGCGATATAATCGTATGTGCGTTGAGAGATAGATGTCTTGTACGAGTCTTCACTGAACATCATTGTGAAAACCTCCTCTTGTAGCTATCGTAGCTGTAAACTTTCAAGAGACGTGAGTAGAGATTCAACGTGATGCCATGTCGGCATTGCTATGGTACGCCATTTCGTCTGGAAGGGAATCGCTGCGGTGTAAAAGGCACAGAGGGTAAATGAGGCTGAGAGCAGTGCGTCTTCAGCAGAGGTAAGTTCGGCAGTCAATACATCCATGTATTGGTTGTCGATCAATATAACGGGTTGCATTTCTTGCTGAATAAGGTGTGCAATGCGTTGTAGTTTCCCATGTATGCTCTCACAGCATACTACCTGATCTGCGGCGGGAAAGTGATGCTGGGCTAACCATCTTTGTGTAGCGTGATACATCTGCTCGTTAAAGCATTCTGTTGCCTGCTTTGTACTGGGGTTATTGCCGTTGTATGTGACGTAACGCGCTGTATAGTAAGCGATACTGCCGAACTCGCTGAGTTTGGCAATGGCTTCGTGTGCGCCATCGACGGGTAGATAATGCAGCAGTGTATCTTGATCGAATTGTAACAGGCGCATAGTTTGCTCAAAACGCTGTTTACCGAGTCGCTGTTGACAGGCAATAAGCTCAGGTTGAGCGAGAAAGTCATCGAAAGAGAGTGCAGACAATCTTTCTGCTGCAATGCCCAATTGTAGTCTTTTATTGCAGTTTTGCATAAAATGCAAATGATTTATGCTTGCTATCGTGCCATCAATGTCTATGAGAAAGTACACGGAGACACCAATCTTTATCTATTTTTCATAACTTTATGAAATAGAGTAGCATTATTTAGCAGTAGTGTCAAGGGTAGCGTGCTTCATTATGCATGGCACTCCTTGTGGGGGCCATGCTTATTATCCATCGTTCGTTTCCTCGTTCCTGAAGAAGTGCTTAGCGCAGTGCGTTGCTCATGACAAACACGAGGTTGGCGGGGCGCTCGGCCATGCGGCGCATGAGGTAGGGATACCACTGTGAGCCGTAGGGAACGTAGACGCGCACGTTGTAGCCTTGAGCGACCAGTTTCTCTTGCAGATCGCGCCGAATGCCGTAGAGCATCTGGAACTCAAAAGCCGATTTGCTGATACCGTGATCGCGCACAAACTTGCAGGCAGTGTCAATCATCGCCTCGTCGTGGCTGGCGATGGCCGGAAAGTTGCCGCGTGCCAGCAGCATATGCATCAATTGTATATAGTTCTGGTCTACATCCTTCTTTTCTTGATAAGCTACCGGGGCAGGTTCTTTATAGGCTCCTTTGACGAGACGCACACGCACCCTCTGCGCGATGAGCTGCTCGATATCCTCTTTGCTGCGATAGAGGTAAGACTGAATGACTGTCCCGACGAGTGGGAAGTCCCGTTGTAGCAGCAGGGCCATCTCGACGGTGCGCCCGGTGTAGTCTGAACCCTCCATATCAATGCAGACGAAGATGTTCAGGTCGCGGGCGCGTTGCAATATCTCGCGTATATTCTGTTCGCACAGCTCTGGCGAAATGTCGAGGCCAACCGTGGTCAGCTTAATAGAGATGTTAGCATCGAGATTGTTTTGCTGAATGCAGTCGAGGGCGGCGATATAGTTGCGTGTGGCATTCTGCGCCTCTGCCGTATCCGAGACGTTCTCGCCGAGCAAGTCCAGTGCCACCTGAATGTTGCGCTGATTAAGGGCGTATGTAGCCTGCGCCGCCTCATTCAGGTCTTCTCCTGCCACGAAGCGCCGTGAAACGCCTCTGGTAGCTTTATTATGTGTCACGAAATCGCGTACTTGTTCATTTTGAGCAAGATACAGCAGTGTATCTTTGAGCATCATTGCCCTCCTCTAAGTGAAAATTGTGTGTCATGTGAAAAGAAACATCTTATGCAATGCGTATTGGACGTGCTTCATCACGCCCCTACCTATCATAGATGATTGGGTGGTAGAGCGCAAGAGGGCATTTGAAGCTTTGAAGCTCTCAATTTATGAAGCATGAAGCTTAACAGAGAGGAAGCGACGGGCAGCATCGACCTGGCTTTCTGCCAGACCGTGAAGAATCAAGGGGCCAGTGAAGTTCGCCGCTTGCAGCAAATGCACGTACTGATCGTAATCAAGGATACCTTCTCCGGCCACCTGGAAGCTATCATCTGCGCCGCGATCTTTGGCATGGGCAATTACGATGTACTCTCCAAGCAAGTCGAAGGCTTCATTGAGTACATGGCTCATCTGATTGGTGTCTCCTGGTATAATGAGATTGGCGGGATCGATTACTACTTTCAGACGCGGAGACTGCATGGCCTTTAGTAGCGCGTGGCCTTTTGCAGCTGTATTCACCACGTTTGCCCGCTCCGGTTCAAAGGCCAGCGTCACCTGCTCTTCCTCAGCGATTTTTATGGCTGCCTCCATTGAGGACAGCAGGTCTGACCATGCCTGGGAAGAGGCATTCTCTGGATGCCAGCGCCACATATC
>JAJZEJ010000388.1 GCA_021828635.1 Chloroflexota bacterium | reverse complement strand
GGCAAACGGCTATGATAAGGGTAACAACGAACTTCCTCTGTTGCGCATGGATCACCTATCGCCCAACGTGCTGCTATGTTTATTCGATGGAGAGATAGATAGTGTCGCCATCCATCAAAAACCGGAGACGCTGCACTTTGGCTTTGACCAAACCACTGCTGAGCCTCCTACTTTTTATAAGATCTTGCGCAATAGCCAGGGTAACGAGCAGCCTGACCTCAGAATATCCCCTATTCCCTGGTTACAAGAAGCTCAAAGGATCATTGATATGAGTCGCCTGGCTCAAAGTATTGAGCAGGAGACAAAAGCTAATCCCTTCACGTCCGCGCAATTCGCGTTGCAAATGATTGAGGGAGTAGAGGAGGTCATTTTTCAAAAAGGCTAGATAGTGATCGACAATGTGACATCAATCACCTTCCATGTGTGGAGGCAAGTATAGCATGAACATTCCATACAGGATATACTCCTTGTAGGTTGATATGAAAGCAATTTTTGAGTCAAACGGATTGTAGGTTGCAATCAAGAAACAACAGGTCATACTACTACACTTCCTGCTGAAGAAAGCAAAAAGGAGGAAAACGATGGGCCTAATTTGGATCGCACTTCTCATCGTCTGCGCGGCAGGCGCGTTCGGCGGCTGTATCAATGCCTTGATGACAGACAATGGCTTTTTCATGCCATACAAACAGCGTAGCAATGGCACGGAGATTGTACGCCCCGGCTTCTTAGGCAATGTTCTAGTCGGCATTGCGGCGGCACTCATCTCGTGGGGTCTGTATAGCTCTTTTGGCTCGGTAGAACTGTTGCAGCCGCTAGCAAGCGTGACAAATTTTACACTTGCTAGTGTGGTTGGAGCGATGCTCATAGGCATCGGTGGGGCAAGATGGCTTACCAACGAGGTAGACAAACAATTATTGCGTGCCGCCGCCGTTGAGGCTGCGAACGCACCTGCGTCAACTACATCATCTCAAGAGATGGTTGCAGCCTCGCCCGCGAGAGTCCTCGACATTGCTCAGAAATCGCAGCCGATGTCGTCTCAAGCAAGTGCGTAACAGGGAAAGAGGAATCTTCCAGATATGGGAGATACCTCTATGGGATTTACGCCCTATCTAGTCAGGTATTTGACCTAACATAGGATGAGCAGCTGCACAAGGTTCAAAGATGTTTATCTAAACTGACTAGATTTAAGTATGTGAAGACTCTCCCGCAGGTCGTTCGAGAGTAATGACGGGAATTTCACGTGGTGCTTTCTTCTGATACTCACCGTAAGGAGGAAAAATCTCTACTGCTTTCTCAAACGCCTTTTCTCGCTCAGCACCACTGAGAATCCTGGCTGTCGTCTCGTACTTCTCGTTCCCCACTTCGACCGTCACGTCGGGGTGAGCCAGCACATTGTGGTACCAATCGGGGTCTTTGACCGCGCCGCCCTTAGAAGCTACGGCTAAGACAGCATTTCCATAAGGGATATGCATTAGTGGAATGATGCGAGTGTGACCGGTTTTAGCACCTTTCGTCGTCAAAAGAATTAATGATCCCCAACCCCCGACTTTGCCGCCGTTTGCGCGAAACTCCTTAATCACCTTCTCATTTCGTTCTTGCCATGCATTCATCTATAAAATCTCCTTTTCTCTGTTTGCTGGTTGACACTCATGCCTATACCTGGATGAGGGCATCGATGGGCGCTCTTGCTTAAACATTATAGCATACACGATTCAGTTCAGTGTGTTAGAAACCATTGCTGAGAGGAAGCGTCAAGGAGAAAGTAGACCCATGACCCACTCTTCTCCTACCATGATAGCTGGCTCTTCCATGTGCTGGAGCCGCTTGTAGCAGAGCAAGTCCAGGCACTAGAGAGCTTGCGGCGGATGGCGTGACATGCCATGTGCCGTAGCCGCCACCGGAATAATCACACTGATTATGTTGCTCGCTACAGTAGGTGCCAGTTATGCTACCGTCGCTTTTGAGTTGTCCAATGAAGAGGAGAGGTAGATAGCGTGTGTACGGTGTCACGATAAAGCTCAGTGTGCCAGAGGTTGAGAGAGTACCAGAAAAGGGAGCGTTGCCCGATAGCCCTTGACTCAGCAACAGAGAGCCACTAACCCGCGAGTACTGTTGCTGTATATGTGAGAGTGCCATGCGGCCAGAGAGATGTGCTGAGGCATCATAGATTGTACCACTATACGCGGTGGCTAAGGATGGGTAGGCGGG
The DNA here is from genome assembly GCA_021828635.1 of Chloroflexota bacterium. Next base: position 612 of record JAJZEJ010000388.1, on the reverse strand, counting down.
GGCTGGTTGTGGTGTGGGTGTGGGCATAGGTGTGGGCGTGGGGAGTGCTGTTGGTGTAGCAGTCGGCTGTGGTATGGGTGAAGGTGTTGGTGTTGGAGGCGTTGTGGTTGGCGAGGCTACTACCTGTGTCGGCGTGGTCAGGGTATGATGCTTTGCCGTTGGTACGCCAGGAGAAGCGGAGGAATGGACAGAATGAGTGGCAACACTAAAAGGATTGAGACTCAGGCTTAATACGATGCCCCCCACAAGTGCAGCTAGCAGAGCGAGGACAAGGAGTAGCACAAAAATACTTTTTCTATTTCTGCTTTTCTTACCTGTGTTATGAATAAAAGGCCGGAATGACGGCTGGACCTGACGCACAAGTCGGGTAGTGGGAACTTCTTCCGACTCCACAGGAAGCGGAGTAACAGGAAAAGGTGCTTCTGGGAAGTCGGCCACCGGGTCGGTAAATGGCAACATAGAAGACATCGGATGAGCCTGAAGTGTTTGCCAGAAAGCCTCAATAGAGGGGAAGCGATCATGACTATTGAGCGCCATTGCGCGTTGAAGCGCCTCAACGACAAAGGCGGGAGTATCTGGTACGAAATGGTCTACGGTTTTCACTGGGTCGAG
>JAJZEJ010000294.1 GCA_021828635.1 Chloroflexota bacterium | reverse complement strand
CCATGAAGGTTTCCACGACGACGAGCAACTTTATGATCGGCGTCACAGCCGCGGCCAGCGCGGGTATCTACTTTTCACGCGGCGATATTCATCCTGTAATCGCAGCCCCCGTCGCACTCGGCATCTTGATTGGAGCTTTGTTCGGTGCCAAAATATTGACACATTTGCAGAATAAAACGGTCCGTATGATCTTTTTGCCGATCCTGATTATCGTTTCAGTTGAAATGATCCTGCGCGGTTTCGGCATCTCGTTCTAACTCTTCACCTGGCACCCACTTCAGCAGGGCAACCGCAGGAGGTTCGCCCTGCTTTCTTTTTGCCTCATCCTGGCAAAAACAGGAATCAGGCGCTGTAACAAAAATTCATGGAAAGGCTGACAGACAGGTGTCAGCTATAGCATGTTATACTAAGAATTCAATCCCATCATAGGCGTGACGTGTTGAGAAAGGAACCTCCTCAGTGACAGTATCCCGAATTGCGAAACCTTCTTTGCGTGAACGTTTCTCTACATGGCAGGCCAACTGGCGAATCTACCTGCGTATCATTCGTCTATTGCGTCCTCATTGGTTGTCTTCGATTGGCACCATTGCCTGCCTCGCGTTAGCAACAGCTTTCTCGCTGATTATTCCCTGGCTCCTGGCCTGGGTCGTCAATGTCGGTGTCCAAAATGGACACTTCAGCGATCTGCTGCTTGCAGCTGGTGCAGTGGTTGTAGCAAGCACACTGCGTGGCCTCTCCGCTTACGGGCAGGGCTATCTATCGCAGGCGCTATCGTCCCTGGTCGCCTACGATCTGCGCAACCAAGTTTACCAGCACCTGCAAGGGCTAAGTTTCTCTTTCCACGATGAAGCGGAAACAGGACAATTGATGTCTCGCATGACTGTCGATATTGAAACCATTCGTAACTTTATCACATTAGCGTTGCTCCGTGCGCTGATAGCTTTTGTCACCTTTGTCTCCATTACCGTTGTTCTTTTTACTCTGGATTGGCAACTCGCTCTAGTCACCCTGATCTGTGTGCCGGTCATCGGCTTCCTGGCAGCCCAGGTAGCGAAGCGCCTGCGTCCATTCTGGCTCGGCGTACAAAACGAGACTGGCGCATTGGGTACCATCATGCAAGAGAGCCTGAGCGGTATGCGCGTGGTGAAATCTTTCACCCGTGAGCCATTCGAAGTTGAGAAATTCGACACCAAAAATCAAGAATTGCGCAACCTCAACCTTGCCGCGCTACGCCTCTCAGCATGGAACCAGCCGTTGATGGTACTGGCCCTCAATATCATCACCGTGCTGCTCGTCTGGGTCGGTGGCATTGCCGTCATCGGCAATAAGCTCACTCTGGGTACTCTCGTCGTCGTTACTCAGTACACCTTGCTGCTGGCAACGCCCGTGCGCTCCTTCGGTTTCATGATAAACTGGTTTCTGCGCGGTCTCAGTGGTGGTATACGCATCTTCAGCGTACTGGATACGCATCCTGAAATCGTTGACAAGCCTGATGCTCATGTACTGGAACAGATACGCGGCGCAGTGCGCTACGAACATGTTTCATTCGCATATGGCAAGGGGCCAGAGATATTGCATGACATCAACATCGATGCCAAACCCGGTCAGATTATTGCCCTGCTAGGCGCGACAGGCAGTGGCAAGAGTACGGTCCTGCACATGTTGCCACGCTTCTATGATGTGGACGGTGGTAGCGTGCAGGTCGATGGCTACGATGTACGCGATGTCACCGTCGAGTCGCTGCGACGCAATATCGGCCTCGTACTACAAGATGTCTTCCTTTTCAATGCCACCTTGCGCGACAATATCGCCTACGGTGTCACGGATGCGACCGAGGAAGAGATCATGGCCGCCGCCAGAATCGCGCGTGTCCAGGACTTCGTTAACAATCTTCCCGATGGCTACAACACCTGGGTTGGTGAGCGCGGCGTCACGCTCTCCGGCGGACAGAAACAGCGCGTCGCTATCGCACGTACTCTGCTGCTCAATCCACGTATTCTGATCCTTGACGAGTCTACCTCAAGTGTTGATATGGAGACAGAGTACCAGATTCAACAGGCACTGGAAGTGGTCATGCGCGGTCGCACTACCTTCGTCGTCGCCTCACGTCTGCGCACCATCAAGAACGCCGATCAAATACTCATCATCGAGAATGGGCAGATTGTGGAACGCGGCAACCACGAGTCATTATTGAAGGTTAATGGCCGCTACAAGCAACTGTATGATCTGCAATTGCGCGAGCAAGAGGAGTTCGAGGAACGTCAGCAACAACAGCACCCGTTGCCCAAACGTCAGCTTACGCAACCCATCGATCAAAAACAGGAGGTGGTACGATGAAAGCTGGTAGCTACGTTGAACAACGACGTAAAGACTTCTGGCGTGAAAGCAGTCTGGCACGCGCTGACGAAGACATTTATAAAAAGTTTGATTGGAAGCTGCTCAAGCAGTTTCTTCCTTACATAAAAACACATCGCCGTAGTGTCATCACCAGTGTGGTACTGATGTTGGTCTACACCATCGCCAATCTGCTCAACCCATACCTGATTGGTGTAGCGATTGACGCCTTTATCACCAAACATGATTTCAGGGGGCTGGCATTCATTAGTGGCATACTCCTGGTTGTCAACATCATCATGTGGCTGGCACAATACTGGCAGGTCTGGACTATGTCATGGACCGGCGAGCAGATTCTCTATCGGCTCAGTTCCGATATGTTTGCTCATCTGCAAGAACTTTCGCTGCGTTTCTATGATCGCACACAGATTGGGCGCGTCATGTCCCGTCTACAAAGCGACATCGATGTGCTGGAGTCTATGCTCAATTCGGGCCT
>JAJZEJ010000354.1 GCA_021828635.1 Chloroflexota bacterium | reverse complement strand
ACCTCACCGTCGAGGGCAACAAGTTCAGGATAAGCCGAGCCGAGAGCTTTGAGAGCATCGCCATAGGCTTTACGGGTAGCAACCGCATCTTTTGCCTCATAGCGCGGCAATTGCACTGGCTTATGTTGCGGAGCAGGAGTAGATGGCACGGCATCGGGTTTCTGCACGGGGAAGGTCTTGCTGCGTGCAGGATTGAGTTCCTGGATAGCCTTCTCTTCCTGTTCCTCGTTCAGTGCCTTACCATGCCAACCTTCGGCGTTTTCGAGGAAGGAAACACCCTTACCTTTGACCGTCTTCGCCACGATGAGTGTTGGCATATCTTTCACACGCAATGCCTCGGCATAGGCATTATTGATCTCATCATAATCATGCCCATTGATGACGATGGGATGCCAGCCAAAAGCTTTGGCCCTCTCGGCATAAGCGGCGGTATTCCAGCCCAGTTCTGTCTCGCCGCGTTGCCCCAGGCGGTTGCAATCCAGAATGCCTATCAGGTTATCCAGCTTGTAATGCGAGGCATGATCGAAAGCTTCCCAGATGGAACCTTCTGCCATCTCACTATCACCCAGCAACACCCAGACATGGTAGGGCAACTTGTCGAGATATTTGCCCGCCAGAGCTATACCAACTCCAATCGGCAAACCTTGCCCAAGTGAACCGGTCGCTACATCGACCCAGGGAAGTGCTGGCGTTGGATGGCCCTGAAGACGACTACCAAACTTACGTAGCGTCAGTAACTCCTCATCGCCAATCGCACCAGCCGCTTTAAACACGGAGTAAAGCAGTGGCGATGCATGGCCCTTAGAGAAGATGAGGTGATCATTATTGGGATTTTCGGGATGATCGAAGTCATAGTGCAAGTAACTCATCATCAAGACCGCCAACAGATCAGCAGCCGACATTGATGAAGTAGGATGCCCCGACCCGGCAGCCGTGGTAGCGCGGATACTATCAACGCGCAATTGTTGTGCTAAATTCGTCCATTGCTGAACCATCGGTTCTGTTTGTGTCGTTGTCATACGTTTTTCGCTCCTTATATAAATCACACACATGCATAGCTTCCATCTCTTACACGTTTTAACTACGCATGACGACGACGATAAACCTATCAATACGTTTCCACGTCAGATAAGAGCCACTTGTTGTACAATTTTCGCAAGCGGTATTCCCTATGTTTATAGAAACCATCCGACTCGAACTTCTGTTCCCTTTTACTCGAAACTATAATATATACATTGTCTATAAGTTTGCTTGGGGTTCCATATCGGCCATACTTTTATAAGAAATTAGTACTATATTTTGACAGATAATCAACTCATCGGTGGTTTATCAAGCCGCCTCAGAGCAAGCCCTACAGCAAATATCCGTCCTTATACTGAATTAAAACCTGTGTTATGATAAATGTGCTTTTATTTTTAAGCTTTATTGTATGGGCGCAATAAAGTGGGATAGCCATCAGGGATAGACTTATTTTTACTTCCTTCAACTATCCTGGCAGCACAAAATAACACCAGCATCCCATATCAGTAAAAGGGCATCCATCCGACTTAACCGGCAAAGTTTCCACTATGCTGGCAACATCTTTTCTAAACAGCGCAAAATACAGAGTGCCTTGAATTGTCATCCTGTTAGCCTGTACATAGCGAGTGTGGGATTACAGGCCATGTTAGTGTGCAATGGAGCAATCTATCCATGTCACAGTCACAAGAAATAATCGCTGAACGATTACTCACAGTCATTCAACGTATCCAACAAGGCAGAATGAGCGGAATCCTTACAGCCAGGCGTGGTGATGGCGTCACGGCAGAAGAGGGAAACGTGGACTTTGCGAACGGGCAGATCAGATTAGTCAAAGTGGGCAGACGTAGTGGGTCTGACGCTTTGAGTTGGTTAAGCACGTGGAGCAATTGTTATTGTAGCTTTTCGTCATCCATCAATACTGATGTAGATTCATTTCTACGTATCTTTTCCCCCTCAGAAAAGCAACTTTCTACACCCAGACCAGAGTTATCACCCCGCGTAACAGACCAATTAGGCAAACAAACCGGCTCAATACAACACACTACGCCATTGAGAGAAAACAGACCGTCAGAGCAAAATTTTGCCTCGGACTCTCTGACGCATCTTATCCCACAACAAGCTTATCCGCCACAGGAGGCACTACGCTTTCTCGATAGCCAGGGGTTAACCCGTACACACCGCCATCTTTTATTGCTTATTGATGGTCATCGCTCTATAGCAGAACTAATTCGTGTTATTAATCGCCCTGAGTCTGAAGTCATTCATCTCTTACGCGATCTAGAGAATGCGACCATCATTCACATGACTAGAGCATGAGCAAGATAGCAGGTTTATCAGGGTCTATCTATTCTCTCATGAGGAGAGCATTGATTATTCCACTTTTCACGCAATAGCAGAGGAGACACAATATGGTAGATCAAGCATACACCTTAACCAGGGAGGAGGCGCTGGAGGAAATTCAAGCAGCTATGCGCAACGAGCGTGTGCCGCTGCTGGATCGAGCAAATCTAGAGCGTGCCGACTTGCGTAACACTGATCTGAGCGGCGGCAATCTTAGCGAAAGCAATCTCAGCGAAGCCAACCTCAGTGGGGCTTACATGTGTGGGGCTTACATGTATAAAGCCAATCTCAGCGGCGCTAACCTAATGGGTACCGACCTGCGTAAAGCTATTCTTATCGGTGTCAACCTAGTGGGTGCCTATTTGCGTGGCGCACTCCTCGGTGGGGCCGATTTACGTAGCACAGACCTGGGTGGCGTCAATATGAATAACGCTGACCTCAAAGGAGCATATCTCATTGGGGCCAACCTCATCG
>JAJZEJ010000603.1 GCA_021828635.1 Chloroflexota bacterium | reverse complement strand
AACTGTGGCTATCCTGGCGCACGTGGCGACCAATGTGATAATTGTGGTCACACGCTAGACCCCATTGATCTCATCGATCCCAAATGTCGTCTCTGCGGCAGCAAGACCAGCAAAATCGAGATTCGCCCAACCGAACACTTTTTTCTGGATCTGCCTAAGCTTCAACCCGCGCTAGAGGAGTGGTTTTCGCAAGGGAAAGATCACTGGCGACCGAATACCATGAGTTTTGTGATGAATTGGCTCAAAGAAGGTTTGCGCCCTCGTGCGATCACCCGCGACCTGGATTGGGGTGTACCGATTCCCATTGAAGGCTACGAGGATAAACGCATCTACGTCTGGTTTGATGCCGTGATTGGTTACTTCTCTGCTTCAGTAGAGTGGGCGCAACGTCAAGGTACGCCTGAAGCCTGGAAAACGTGGTGGGTACCTGGTCAGACTGAGCCACCTGTGAAGTCCTACTACTTCATTGGTAAGGATAATATTCCTTTTCACGCCATCATCTGGCCCGCTATGCTGCTTGGCTATGGCAATCGCAATCTGCCTTATGATGTGCCGGCCAATGAGTTCATGACGATGAGCGGCGCGAAGGCATCGAGCAGTCGCGGCAATGTCATCTGGACGCCGGATGTGCTGGATAAATACAGTGCCGATGCGGTACGCTACTATCTCTCGGCCACTGCACCGGAGGGACGCGACACCGACTTCACCTACGAGGAACTGGTGCGTCGCAATAACGATGAATTGGTGGCGACCTACGGCAACGCTGTCCATCGCACGCTGAGCTTTCTGCAAAGTAGATTCGATGGCGTTGTGCCGGAGCAGGGGACGTTACGCGAAGCTGATCGTGAGATACTCGCTGAGGTAGATCGTGGCTTCACGCTGGTCGGCCATAATATTGCGCTCTGCCATCTCAAAGATGGATTGAACGCAGCAATGGCGGTAGCGCGTGCGGCCAATCGCTACCTGGATGAGCAAGCTCCGTGGAAGCAGATCAAGGTGGACCGCGAGGCGGCTGGCACGACGCTCAATGTCATGATTCAGGTCATCAGCGCCTTACATGTACTCTTCTATCCCTATGTGCCGTTCTCGTCGCAACTTCTGCACAGCTACCTGGGCTTCGAGGGCGATATGAGTCGCATTGGTTGGCGTCTGCACCATGTCGCTGCTGGTACGAAGTTGCCCACGCCATCCCCGCTCTTCCCGAAATTGGAAGAACCCATTAAGGTGGGGTAAAGCGCGGATTGAGAATTTGGTATTGGAGATAGGAGATCGTGTGTGGCAACGGCGCAAGAGACTTTTGGACGTGTTGTTATTGAGCCATTGCATGTCAATCTGGGAGAGCGGGTACTCTCATATGCGGAGTATCTCGCTCTCCCAGCCTCGCAACGCTCTAATGACGAAGCAGATGTAGTTGATAGCCGCTTCGCACAAAAAATGCTGGAGTGGCTTGGCTATGAGAGTAGTGATTTTATTTATAATCGTCCGCTGATCGGTCGTCCACAAGACAAACCTGATTTTGTGGTCAAGATGGTAGGCGCGACGGCCTTTGTGGTAGAAGATAAGAGTACTGATGAGCGGTTCAATGAGGCATCGGTCAAGCAACTCAGGCGTTATACTGTTGGAACTTCTGGATATAGTCTATGGACGAATGGTAGGGTCATTCTCGGTCTGCGTTTTGATGCTAATGGGCATTACCAGACGCTAGTCGATGTGCGTGTCGATCAAGTCTTTGGTCCACAATCCGGCGTCTTTCCTCAAGAGGCAAACTTCGAGTTTCTCTACACACTTTTTCATAAAGAGCGGTTTACCACTGTCGCGCAACTTGTTCAGGAACTTGCTATCAGCGAAGCAGATTGGGCTGCTCAGGCACAAGCAATCACGGGTGAGGCTTCGTTGCAAGCATTCATTATGGAGAGCCGTTCTGTTCTTGACCAACTGACTGTTGCTATCAAAGCCCGCCTGGCGACGGTAACAATTGAATTGGATGAATCTTTACAGGAATTGGCTGCCAGCCAACAACGATATGCGGTATTGGTCTCTGAGCTATTGAATAAGCTCAAAGGTGGTGGTGGTGTCCATATCGCTGAATTAACTGTGCTTGAAAAAGAATTATATGCACTTACTTCCATCTTGACGGATATAGATATTACACATATCGAGCGACTGAAACCAACGATGCCTGTGGCAACGTTACCGCTCTGGTCAAAATATATACAAGATATGAATGCGGTTATTTCAACGCAACGTGAACGTGAGTTGGCACGTGTCGAGTCGCGGCGCATCCGTGGTGCCTATCTTGTCTGGCTGGAACGCTATAAAGTCATCGAAGGCGCGGAGGGCGGCAGTGAGCAGGAAATAGAATTGCAGCGCCAGCAATCGTTCGCTGAACAGGTCAGCTATGTCTTCTTTGTGCGTTTGCTGCTGACTAGTGTGCTGGAAGACAAAGGTATTATGCCGCATCTGGTCGTTGATGGCGGGTTCAAGGTCTGGTATGGCTTCATGCAAGGCTATGGCATGGATAGCCTGGATGAGATCGGCGGCGAGTCATTTTTGCCGATTGTCTATCGGCGCGTTGCCAGCTTCTATCGCCATTTTTTCCAGCAACCGGTCTTCGACTGGTTTCTCCCTGATGACTATCTGCTTACTCTGGTGCTACACCGTCTCAGCAAATATACCTTTAAGGATGTTACCAGTGACCTACTGGGCTTCACCTACGAGGCATTCATTGATCGTGTGTCGCGCAACAAAAAGGGCCATTTTCTGACACCACCAACGATAGTCGAATATATGCTAGATCGTGCCGATTATCGCGGTTCGGGTATCATTGGTGATAGCCTTGT
>JAJZEJ010000011.1 GCA_021828635.1 Chloroflexota bacterium | reverse complement strand
GCAGGGCATATTGAGCGGATTGAAGCCTTTCTCAGAGCAACGGATACGCCCGCGCAGGTTCGGGCGTCGATGACGAGCCTGCTCAAACGCGGCGGGTCTATCCCCGGCTTTGGGGAGGTGGTGCCTGGCTTTGGCTCGCTCTTCTATCCAACAGGCGACCCACGTGGAAAACTGTTGCTTGAACTGACCGCGCAAGCTTACCCACAGGCGCAGGCCGTGCAGCTTGCACAACGTATCACCGAAGAAACCTACGACCTGCTTGGCGAACGCCCAACGATCTTTTTCGGCCTTGTGACCCTGGCTCACGCCTTGAATTTGCCCTCTGGTGGCGCGATCACACTCTTCGCGTTAGGGCGCACCATCGGCTGGATTGGGCATTGCATCGAGCAATATCAAGCGAACCAGGTGCTTCGCCCTCGCGCTCGCTATATCGGCCCACCTCCCCATGAGCAGGAGTAAATTATTGGTACAGAGCCAGCGAGCCGAGAAGAGCAATGCCGGTGTAGGGATCGATTCATCGCGTCCGCCTTGCCCAAGCATCAGTGCGCCAAATACGGACACGATGAATCGATCCCTACATCCTGTTTTACATGTCTTGCATGAAGCTGGCTCTGTGGTTTTGCTTCTCAGGATTGTTCAAGGATGCGGACAAACGCCTGAAGATAGCTTGGGTCAGCATAGTGCTTGCGCAGTATCCAATATTCTGCGCCCCAGAACAGATAGGCATACAAGGGAGTTGCTTGCCGAGGCCAGCGCATGCAGGTATTATAATTACGAATAACCTGTTCTGGCAGACAACTGTACATGCCCTGCTTCTGTGGATTGGGGGGAATTGTTACTGTCTCCCACGGCTCTGCCTGCCCCTCAGAAATCATGAGTTTCTGTCCATATGTGCGCGTCCAGGCGAACAATTCTTTGCGTCTGCGCTGTTGCCAGGGAAGTTGTCCTCCATCCAGATACAACGTTTTGTTGCCAACAGAGAATAGCGCGTGACGTGGATAGTAGTCGATGCCAACAATATCTGCTTTCTGTTGTGCAACCGCTAGCGAATCACCCTGATCGCGCGTTTGCCACCATTGCGAGAGACGCACAGGCAAAGAGGTCGGCAGAAAGCCGTTCATCATAATCGGTCTGCTGGAATCGGCTTTCCTGAGCGTTTCCAGTTCTTTTTCGATAAAGGTTGTATCCAAACGCCACGAGTGTTCTACGCCAAGCGGATCAACCGCTTCATGTTCCAGTTGCCAGACCACAATCCCTTTGCGATGTTTATACCGCTCGACAAGACGAGTGATGAACTCTGTTGCAGCAGCGAACAGGAACGGGTAAGCAGCCGGCTTAATGCGGGTATGCTCTTGCAGTGGGTGGCGAAGATGGTGAGCTGGCACAAAAAATTCAGGATAGCTAAAGGTTTTCAGGGGGCCAATACACAGTATAATCTGCTTGCCAGCCTGTTCGGCGGCATCGATCTGCCGATCAAGTTCATCGGTATAAAATTGCCCCGGCTCAGGTTCCATGCGGTTCCAGTAGGCTCCTAGACGAATGAGATCAAATGGGTAGGTAAGCAGCGTTTGCAGGGTAGTTTGCACATCTAATCCAAGCACATCAAGCTGTGGTGTGCGAAAGCTTATGCCGAGCAGGGTGGAACGACGTGGCTCGATAGGCAGATGTTGCCACATATCTGTTAGCGGCTGTGTAGCCTGTTGTAACCGCATCTCTAATGCTAGTGGTATCGTAAGCAGGCTTGCGGCACCAATCCCAAAAGCAAGAGTTCGTACCATTGTATGTGAAACTTTTTCTGTTCTCAACAGCGTTGTCTTTCTTTATTTATTGCGTTCCCCTCGCACAAAAAGGATGGTACCGAGAACAAGGAAAATGACGAACATCACGGTCATTACCAAAAGATTGATGCCTGGTGCCAAAAGTACCACCTGTTGATACACTGTTGGCTGCCCCTGATAGTAGACTGCCCGTGTCAGGTCTACCGCATAGCGCAAAGGAGTGAGACTGGATGCAAGCGTCAGAGCGAGCGGCAGTCCTTTGAGCGGAGTAAAGACACCTGCTAGAATCAGTTGTGGAATGACGAGGAAAGGAAAAATCTGATTGGCGGCACGCTGATTGCCGACAGTCGTGAGTAGCAGCAAGCCAAAAGCACCGCCCAGGAGACAGGTAATCAGAGCAACGAAGAATAAACCAGGCAGTATCGCCCAGTACAGGTGTACACCAATAAAGATGCCAAAGATGACAATCACGCCAACTTGCGCAAAAGCTACCAGTGACTCACCCAAGATTTTTCCGAGAACAAGCGAGTAGCGCGAGATAGGAGCAATAAACATCTCCTGCGTGAAGTCTTTTTCGCGGTCCTCAAGCAGTGAGACGATGCCAAGAGCCGTAGATTGAAAGAGCGTTTGCGCAACCACGCCCAGGAAAACAAAGGTGAGATAATTGTAGCCAAGATTTGCACCAAGTGTCGTTTGCAGTCCCGCACCAAAGAGACCAACGAAGAAGATAGGCTGAATCAACGTGGCAATCAGCCGCGACGGGTCACGCACAAATTTTAGCACGTCACGATAAGCAAGCGTGACAATCGCATTGGCTTCTCGTCTCGTTCCAATCATGGTATTTCTTTCCTCATTTATCTCATACGGCTGTTTTCCTCTTTCGTTGCAACAAAGCGTGATTATAAATTGTCGTCAGGAGCAAAGTCTTTGGCCCAGCGTGGGTCAATAGGATCATCGGCACGCTGGTAGCGGATATCGGTGGAGAGCCGTATCCTGTTCAAGGGATCATGGTTCTGCGTAGCGGCATGAATCATATAAGGACTATGAATCACCATATCACCGG
>JAJZEJ010000275.1 GCA_021828635.1 Chloroflexota bacterium | reverse complement strand
GTTGTTGCCATCAATAATGAGATTAACCAGAGGCAGGCTAAGGTACTGATTTACAATGTGCAGACTGTAACGCCAATCACGACGAATGTGCGGAATGAGGCCAAACAGCAGCATATTCCTATCGTGGCCGTTTCAGAGACGATGCCGCCAGGAAAAACCTATCAGAGTTGGATGATGGATCAATTGAATGCCCTGGAGACGGCCTTACAGCAAGGAACAGGAAAATAGCGAGGTGGTTTTCTGATGATAGAACCAATTGTTGATGTTGAGCATGCTCGTATCAGTCTGAGTGGGCGCACAATCTTAGAGGATATCAGCCTGACGGTGCAGGAGGGTGAGTTCATGGTCATTTTGGGACCAAATGGCGCGGGCAAGTCCACCTTGCTCAAGACCTTGCTTGGACTCATTAAACCAGTGGCGGGTACGGTGATGGTATTGGGGCATCCACCACGTCGAGGTAATCCAGCTATCGGTTATGCGCCTCAGCATCGCACGCTTGAGGCTGATCTGGCATTACGGGCGCGTGATGTCGTCGGTTTCGGTCTGGATGGCAACCATTGGGGGATTGGCTGGCCTAATGCCAGACGCACAACCCTGATTGACGAAGTACTGAACGAGGTTGGTGCGTTGAATCTGGCGAATGTACCCGTTGGACAGCTATCGGGCGGCGAGCAGCAACGCTTGTTGATCGCACAAGCTCTGTTGACCAATCCCCGTTTGCTCTTATTAGATGAACCATTGGCAAACCTGGATATCAGCCGTGAGGGAGAAATAGTCTCTCTGGTAGCCAGGGTATGTCGGGAGCGTAACGTCGCTGTAATGCTCGTGACGCACGATATTAACCCGCTTTTGCCCGTCATCGACCGTGTTTTGTATATAGCAAACGGCCAGTGTGCTATCGGTACTCCTGACGAGGTTGTCACAAGCCAGACGCTCTCACGCCTCTATGGTTCGCCGGTTGAGGTGGTGCAGGCGCTTAATCGACTCTTTGTCGTTGGCGCGGAAATGTAAGATGGATGATCCACCATGCTTGATATGTTTTCCATTTTATTCATTCAGAATGCGTTGCTCACGGGAACTTGCGTAGCTCTGGTTTCCGCATTCATCGGCTATTTTCTGATCGCACGTCGCCTGACATTTGCTGGTCACGCGCTCTCGCATATTGGCTTCGCAGGTACGGCTGGTGCGGTGTTGCTGGGGCTTCCGCCACTTGCTGGTCTGCTCGTGTTTACGATGGGGGCGAGCGTAGGCATAAGTCTGCTCAGTAAAGAATCTCGTGAGCGTGATCTGGCTATTGGCATTATACTGACCTTTGCACTCGGCTTGGGAATCCTTTTTCTCTCGCTCTACGCAGGCTTTGCCGAGCGCGTCTATGCGATTTTGTTTGGCGATATTCTGGGTATCAGCCGGGGCGATGTGTTGGTAACGGCGCTCTTTAGCCTGCTCTCTATCCTGGCTATAGTGGCAGTATTTCGCCCGCTACTTTTCAGCTCGTTCGACCCTGAGATTGCCGAGGCACGCGGAGTGCCGGTACGAACACTCGCGTTTGGTTTTCTGCTGCTTGTTGCGATTGCGGTTTCGATGTCGATACAGGTTATCGGCGTGCTACTGGTTTTCACGTTGTTAGTTGGCCCTGCCGCGACGGCCATGCGTCTGGTCAAGCAACCCAGGTGGACTATTCTGCTAGCGATGGTGCTGGGCGTGCTGTATGTTTGGGGAGGCATGTTTTTAGCAATCAACGTCGCTGATGCGACCTGGCCGCCCAGCTTTTTCATTGCCGCGCTCTCCTTTGGCGTCTATCTGCCGATACGCCTGTTCTCGCCCTTATGGGATAAACGCAGCTCGCCTCAGCATATGAACAACGGGCGGCGGGACATTGTGTGCGACGAAGAGATCACGCCAGAGCGCGTGTTTTAAGTTGCAACTATGCGAACATATTCGCCCATTCGCGGATATACCACGTGCGTACCATCCCGTGCAAGACGAATGGATCGCCTTTGATATACTCTTCAGCAGCTTCACGGCTGGTAAGGACGCCCATCGTACTCAGCGGTTCTTGGGGATTATCCAGAAAGGCACCAGACATGAGGAGTGTGCCACGCGCATGCAACTCTTTCGAGCGTGCAATATGAGCGGCAATCAGGTCTGGAGCATTAGCGAGAGCGTCGTCGAAGGACGTATAGAGGGTCTCGGCAAAAACGACATAGTAGACACGTTGTTGGACAATGCTCATAGTTTTGCCTTCTTCTTGATTGTTGTTAGTCAAGTTTGTCTCCTTTTACGATAAGATCAAAGCAAGCCTCTTCTTCGATGTCAATAGTTTACTATTTGCTCGTGACAACAGTATGTCAGCAGGAATAACAAATTATACGTAACTCGTGTGAAGAGATAATCGTAGTATAATGGTAGCAAAGAAAGGAGCTTTTTAATGGCAATAGAAACAGATAACGCTATGACCTATACTGACATTATGATCGTCTCTTATTGGCCTGGACAAAGTCCCGATGAAGTCGCTATTGGCTATGGCATCTCTAAACTAGAGTTAATGATACGAATAGCAATAGCGATTTATTCGTTCACATCGGCATTTTACAGCTTATTCATTGAGCCGCGTTTCAAATCACTAGAGCGGCCAGGGACGCGCCTGTTGATTTCTATGCTGCCTGCCGGAGGAATGGCGATCTTGTCGCTGCGAGAGCGCAAAAAGCAGGGCTATTATCAACTCGATGCGCAGGGAAAACCGGTGCAGTTCCTCTCGGCCATGCCACCTGATACTATCAAAGGGCGAGCGGGTATTTCGAGCAAGAAATTCCTTACCGCCTGAGCGAGCAATGCATTGAGT
>JAJZEJ010000524.1 GCA_021828635.1 Chloroflexota bacterium | reverse complement strand
CAACTCTCCAGCTCTCATCCAGCAGACCAACCTGCGCGGACGACGCCTGATTCAGCGCACAGGCGCAGGTACCCAGGGAGCGGTAGGCGTCATTAACGCCGATAGCGTGCTACTCTGCGCCTTGACTAATGCCCAGGCCACAGTACGCTATGCGCTCCAACTGGCCGAAGAGGGACAAGGCATCATCACGACACTACCCACGGGCGAGAGCAGTGATTTTGTCTATGGCAATGAAGATACGCTCTGTGCGGACTACATTGAAGCACTAATGCAGGAACACGATGACGAGGCACAAGCTATTTTGGCACGCGGCATTCCTGAGCTGCGTGCCAGTGGTCGCTTCGCGCTATGGGAAGAGGGCAACGCCGATTTTCCTGTCGAAGACATCTCTTCCGCGCTAGCAATCAACCGTTTTGACTTTGCGATGGTTGGTCAGCACCAGCAATGGCACAACATCACCTACGTTGATGTTCATAAAGCCTGATGCATATATTGTGATACACCATCAATACGTATGATATATATGCATGGCACCCACAAGGGGTGTCGCTACATATAACACACATTATATGTAGCGACACCCCTTGTGGGTGCCATGCTCCAATTGCAGCAGCCACGCTTTGGTGGGCAGGCCGCCACCATAGCCAGTTAGAGTGCCGTTACTGCCAATAACGCGGTGACAAGGCACAATAATGGCAACTGGATTAGCACCATTCGCGGCTCCCACGGCGCGGCAGGCACTTGGGCGTCCAATTAGACGTGCAACATCAGCATAGCTGCGCGTCTCGCCATAAGGAATGCTACAGAGCGCCTGCCAAACCGCTAATTGAAAAGGTGTGCCATGCAAGTCGAGCGGACAGATGAATGTGACACGTTCGCCAGCAAAGTAACGCTGTAGTTCATCGGTAGCTTGTCGCAAAATAGCATTCGCCGAAGCTTTTATAACAGCACCTGGATATACGTTGCGCAACAGCGTTTCGCCATCTTCGCGTGGTGTTCCGGGCGTACCCAGCCAGCACAGGCCACGCTCCGTTGCCATCAACACACACTCTCCTTGCGCGGATGGGACACTTGTCCAGTAAATTGTTTTGGTCGTTGCCTCAGTCTCCGTCAGCATTTTTACCATGCCCGTTATCCTCCGGCAATGTAGTTCATTTGTTCGATACATGCAGTATATCACGTGTTGCTTACCTCTACAAGACATTTCACCATGTGTGAGAGGTTTGTCTTATTTGTAACGTACATACTATAGAGTTTGCAGGCCCAGTAGCCACAAATCACAGTTACGCTATAAAGCCAGATGGGTCACAAGATTGACCCTAAAAGAGCTTGACATTTAGAATAACTGTGAGTACACTCGTTATCAGACTTGTCTTTGAATTTTTTTGACGAACATGATGACACAAATATTTCAAGGAGGTGAGTTCTATGCAACACAAACAGAGCTATCGTGGCAAATGTGGCAGAACTCACCCGTTCAGCAACACCAAAGCGTAAATGGAGCATTTTTCCAGTCAGTAGCTACTGCTACATGGCTAGCCCAGAGACGCGCGTGTTTGGGGGTCTATGTCTGCCCCATTCAGTCCTCACGACATAATGCACATTCCCCATCTAAAAATAGCATTGTGATACACTTTCAGCGAAGAAAAGGTAGTATGAAACCGTGTGTGTGCAGTCTCCACAGAGTAGCATTCGTTTAATCGAGAGCCGTTCATCTGTAATCCAACAAGAAAGGTTGCGCAATTGTGCATAACCTTCCGTGTCTACCTGCTGACGTGAGGATGACGACATACCTCAACCTCAATGGAGAGGAGGTGATAGCATGAGAGGCAAACTGCGCGATAAACGAGCCGATACGAAACGTGACTCCTTCAAACGTGAGGTCATTGAGCGCAAGCGTACAAACAAGCGCAACGTAGCTACCTGGCTCGATCAACAGCAGTTGGATGAGGAGGAAAACCGGCTCGATATCGAAGACGATGGCGAGATGGAGGTAGAGATCCCCAAACCACAACAAATCAAAAAGTAGCTAGAAGCCAAGAAGGGATTTAGTGTCAAAGCGGTACCGCTTTGACACTAAATCCCTTCTTGGCTTCTACTAAGGAATATCAATGCCAGGGAACATACGGCGGGCAATGACAAGGCGCTGAATTTGCGCCGTACCCTCGAAAATGTCGAAGACTTTGGCGTCGCGGAACCACTTATTGAGGAATTGTTTGGCCTCGCTATTCTCACCAACAGCCGTGATACGCACACCAGCGGCGGTCGCTTTCATCACCAGCGCACCGGCATAGGCTTTGCTCATCGACGCCTCTTTCGAGTTGGGAATGCGCTGATCGGCCATCCACGAGGCTCGCCAGACTAAGAACCGTGCCATCTGGAGTTCCTGACCAATCTCATCCAGTTCCTCCTCAATCTCACGCCGTCTCTGCGCCGGATAACCCTTTGGCAACTCCTCTTGAACCCACTGGCTGGTCGTCTCATAGGCGGCGCGTGCAATGCCAACCGCCAGCGCACCGACCATCGGGCGCGTCGCATCGAGCGTTCCCATCGCAGCCTTAAAGCCGGCTTTTTTGCTCTGCTCACGTCCCGGCAGCAGGTTCTCTTTGGGAATGCGGCAGTTCTCGAAGATCAGCTCGGCGGTCTGTGAGGCGCGTAGGCCCATCTTCTCCTCGATACGCCCAACGATGAAGCCCGGTGTACCCTTTGGTACGACAAACGGACGGATACCCTCGCGTCCCAGATTTTTATCGACGGTTGCGAATACAATCGTGAGATCGGCACGCGCACCATTGGTGATGTAGTGCTTATGCCCATTGATGACCCACTCGTCACCATCCAAC
>JAJZEJ010000474.1 GCA_021828635.1 Chloroflexota bacterium | reverse complement strand
GTTGATTTATTGGCCGCCGCCGCTCCACTGGCTCAGGCGGAAGATGACAAACTCCGCCGGTTTGACGGGTGCGATGCCGATGTCGATGAAGAGCTGACCGAGATCACGGGTCTCTGGCGGATTCAGTTCCGCATCACATTTGACGAAGAATGCCTCTTCCGGTGTGAGGCCGAAGAGCATACCATCGCGCCAGGCTGTGGTCAGGAAGGCACTGACATCGCGGCGTACTCGCGCCCACAGGTCGGGATCGTTTGGCTCGAAGACGACCCACTGTGTGCCGCGCTCGATAGACTTCTCAACGTAGTTGAAGAGGCGGCGTACATTAACATAGCGCCAAGCGGGATCGCTGCTCAGCGTGCGTGCGCCCCACACACGCACACCACGCCCGGAGAAAGCTCGAATGCAATTGACGCCGTTGGGATTAAGGGTATCCTGTTCACCCTGTGTGATCTGTAAAGCAGCCTCTAATACGCCACGAATAACCTCGTTGGCGGGCGCTTTATGCACGCCGCGCTCGTTGTCATTGCGTGCATAGATGCCCGCCATATGACCGGAAGGCGGCACGGCCAGTGGACGCCCGTTAGAATCAACCTTAATCCAGGGATAGTAGAGGGCGGCGAACTTGGAATCGTAGCCAGTCTCTTGCTCGCGCCAGCGTTTGACCTCTTGCGCGTTAAGATCGGGCAGTGGGTCCAGGATGGCTAAGCGGTCGCCCATGCGTTCGCAGTGCGCGATCATAGCGAGTTGCACGGCTTTGACGCCCGTGCGGTCGATGATTCCGGCTTGATAGGCAGACATGAGATCGGGGCAGGCCACCATTGTCACATCCTCGGCCACTTCCAGTCCCTCGAAACCACTGCGCTCAGTGACATCACCGGCGAAGTGCTGGGTTTGCACCTGCGGCAATTTAGTCATGGCCGGAGCCTTGACAATGTAGCTACCCAGTTCGGGAACGCGCTCGGCCAGGCTACCGCCGCTCTTGGCCTCGACCAGCGTGATGAGCTTGCTGGCCTGGTTGACGGTAGTGACCACGTTCTTCGCGCCGGAACGAGAACTGAAGGTGACATTATCGAAAGTCTCCTCAGCGTCACCTGTGCGCACGCGCAACGTAAACAGTTCTTGATCGTTGGACTGGTCGTTGGTCGTCGTCGTCGTCTCTTCTCCCTCCGCTGGAGCTGGGGGTGTTGCCTTTTCAGGCGGCAGAATATCGACCTGGATATCCTGATTAGGCACGCCCTTTGCATGGACGAAGAGCGAGGGCATGGCCTTCGATGAGCGGCTGGGCAGTTGTACGGGAGCCGTCTTTTCGTCCCTGGTCTGTGAACCGACGACGCGCGTGACGTAGCAGCGCCCGCCGCCATTGAGGAAATAGCCGTAGACGGCGTGTGAGAGGTAAGCACCAGGAATATGTGGGTTGCGTGTGCCGCCATCTTCCAGACTACCAAAAGTGCTGACATATTGCGTCCAACTGGTAATCAGCACGGGGCGATTGGCCGGACCGGCGGGCGCGAAGCCGACAAAAGCGGCCATCGCCGTGCCAACGCCTTCAATGGGGCGTGGACCAGTGTTGACTTCCTGAATGTACACGCCTGGTGAGAGATACTCTGGCATACGAACTGTTCTCCTTTTAGTCTGTCGATGCGATTGCCGACGCGGGGTCGGTGTTTAGAATAAGATTATAGAAAAGTTGGTCGGTTGTCGCGCTCTCAGATGGTTCAGTAGGTACCTTGATAACGAAAACCTGCGGTGCCTGCTGCTCCCGTGATATACGTAACTGAATGTTGCCGGAAGGCACGCTCAAAATGAACTGGCCTTCGCTATTCGTTGTGCAGGTCAGCGTGCTACCTTCAAGCGCGACTGTAATATCGGGTAGCGGTTGGCCCTGCTGGTTGCGAATAACACCACCAAGTTGGTGGCGTGTTTCGTGGATGTTTTGTGCGGTCTGGATGCTGTTATAGCGCGTGGTGCGTGTCAGCACAAGCGGCGTCGAGCCACTGAACTCCAGATCAACTGGCACGTTGATGGCATAGGTAAAAGTTGGATGAGGTGGTACTCCCATCGCGTTCCAGATGGTGAATTGTCGTTGTATGTTGTCATCGTGAATGATGCGTCCGGTTGGTTGCGGGTCGATTGCGCGTAGTTCATCATCCATCAATTCGTCTGGGAATTGCGGATAGCGCACCAGTGTCACCATTGTGCGCCAGAGTAGTAGATGTTCATCTTCAATCTCGGTGGTCAACGCGCTAATCATATAGTGCAGATCAAAGCGTCGTGAGGATAGCCGATGCATGGCACGCCCGTTGCTGTGCATCGTTTCGTAACCACTCTGGCGCAATTCCAGGTTTTCTGCGATATCGTAGAGATACATGTAGAGCGTTGGCCGTGACAGGCGGTCAATGCGTTCGCGTGTCGGTACCTCGAACGAGATCTCTACCTCGTGTGGATCGATATTGCCGCGCTCATAAATGAGGCGTTGTAATGCGCGATGAATAGCTGCTAACACGCTAAGACTCTTTTCTGCTGTGGCGAGCAGGGCGACCGCAAAGGATCGCCCCTACCATATAATCTTGCTTCATTCCCATCCCCCGATTTCTGCTGTCGTCAGTGGCTTCTCGATTTTGGCATACTCGGTGCCTGCGGCGCGTAACAGGTGCTTCATCCGCACCGGTTCGTTGGCGTCGGCGGCCAGGAAGGCGGCGTTGAGGGCGATATTGCGAATGTTGCCGCCCGCGACATTGAGCCGGGCCAGTTTTTGCATGTCCAAGTTCTCGGTTGGCAGCGAAGCTGGGAAGATGCGCCGCCAGATTTCTGCTCGCTGCGTTACGTCAGGGAAGGGAAATTGCACAACGAAGCGCAGGCGGCGCATGAACGCCACGTCGAGCGCGTTCTTGAAATTCGTGGTCAGGATAGCCAGGCCACGATACTCCTCCATGCGCTGGAGCAGGTAGCTGACCTCGATGTTAGCGTAGCGGTCATGGCTATCCTTGACCTCGCTACGCTTGCCGAAGAGCGCGTCGGCCTCGTCAAAGAGTAGCACGACACCGCCCTCTTCTGCCGCATCGAAGACACGGCGCAGATTCTTTTCCGTCTCGCCAATATATTTGCTGACCACCGACGAGAGATCGATGCGATAGAGATCAAGGCGTAGTGCGTGGGCCATGACCTCTGCCGCCAGTGTCTTGCCGGTGCCGCTTGGTCCGGCGAAGAGTGCGCCGATACCGAGGCCACGTAAGCCGCCGGGACGGAAATTCCAGTTTTCGTAAACCTTTGTGCGTTGCCGCACCTGCGCCACAATTTCGTGTAACATGCGTAGTTGCACCTCTGGCAGCACAAGCGTATGCCAATCGGCTTGTGGATCGATGCGTTGTGCCAGTTCGTCCAGTTGTGGTCGGGCCTGTGCGCGGCAGGCATCCCAGAGCGACGTGGCAAGCGTATCGCTTGTTGGCATAGCACCCACGAGGGGTGTCACTACATGTATATCATGCGCCTCCGGCGCGGGTTCACCCTCATAGATGTAGTGACACCCCTCGTGGGTGCCATGCGTGTGGTTGGCGTGTGTATAGGTGTCAGGTAAGCTTGCAAGGACAGTATCGGTCATATTGTGAATGGCCGATGCGCTGAGATGAAATTGCGCGACTAGTTGATCGACTTGCCCATTCAACTCGAAGGGCTTGAGATTATTGCGCCAGAGGCTACGCTGCTCGCTGCTATTGGGCTTGGCGACATCCAGAGTTAGCATAGGACGTGTCAGAGCGGGTAGGGCGAAGCGTTCGCGGCTGGTCACAATGAGCGGCGTGTGTACTTGTTGCAGCACTTGCCGCAACGCGCTGGCGCGGACGCTATCCGTTGCGGCGAACGCCGTGCAGTCTAGCACCAATGCTTCATTGTTTAACAGTGCCTCACGTTCCCATAGGCGGATGATGCTTGCCAGTTCCGTTGGCATTGTCGGTAGCATAGTGACATGCATAAGTCGTAATTGCAGTCCTAATGCATCACATGCAGCCGCAACAATAGCTTGTTTGCCCGTAACATCCTCACCACACAACTGTATCACCGGCTGCTCTCCATTATTGATGTGCCTCGATGCGCCATATCCTGTAGGGACCGATTGATCGCGTCCGTAGGTCGATTGATCGTGTCTGTAGGCCGGTTCACCACGCCCGCCCTGCCATAAAGTAACGATTTTTTCAGCCAATGTGCGTTGCGTGGGTACCAATTGATCTACATTCGCGGGTGCTACTTCGTTCAACAGGTGAGCCAGATGCGTATCGGTATAAGTGGCACCGACCAGGTAGTGTAGGATGTATTCATCGATGTGTAGTGGGCTGAGCGTGAGCATAGTGCCGTTGCCAGTTTCAAGCAGGTGCCAGCAACGCAGGGGCGCGGCAGGTGTAAGTGCGTCCCAATGGGCATGGGGGAAAGCGGCCAGAGCCAGGCTAAAGGTTGGAGAGACAGTAGAGACATTTTTGTCTGATGCTTGCGAGGTGTGGTGCTGAATAGCGGTGCAGAGCGTGGCAAACGGTCCCTCAAGCTCCATACCAGAGCAGAGCAGCAGCACATCGCGCTCGAAAGGTGAGAGCTGGAAGGTTTCACAGAGTCGGAGCAGATTTGCTGGAGCGGGCATAGCTTTTGTAGCTGCTGTCAGTGCTTGCTGCATAGCTTGCCAGCGTGTCTCTTGCTCTTGCTCTTCGTCTTCTGTGATAGAAGCGGCTTGCAGATGGGCGAGATGCCGTTCCAGCATATATTTGACGGGGGCCAGCGCCGCTATGAGATAGCGTTGATTAGCCTCTGTCCAGTTGTCTACCATCTGCTTACTCACCGTAATGTTCCCTGCATTCTATCAATCGTAGGGGCGTCATTCATGACGCCCTGCTCGCCGCCGAGCAACACCATAGATACCTGATAAGTCATCGATGGACGCGCATGAGCCTGTAACGACGACCAGAGCCGCGACATCTCCTCTGTATTGAGGAATTCTGGGCTAATCTTGAGCGGCTGCACCTCATCGGCTAGCGAAGAGGCGGCCAGTAGTTCCAAAATAGGGTTGGGACCGCCGCTACCATGCGCCGAAGCGATAGAGGCGAGCAACGAGCGCAATTGCTCCTGTGGCAACACCTGATTTTCTTGCAAGCACTCGATAGCACAGCCAAGCAACATCTCAGCGTGCAACTCGCGTTCGCCATAGGCCGAGAGCAGATAATGCAGATCGAGCGCGAGCGGCAAGGTTGCGGCGCTACTTTCGCGTGCGCCGGCTGTGCCGGAACGATAGCGGCCAGAGTTAGGTGTGATGCGATAGAGATAGAGATTAAGCTGTGTGCGTTCCTCTGCTCCCACCTGAATGCGATCTGGAGATAAGGCCGTTACCATCACGTCCCCCAACGAGACTTGAGCAAGTTGCCTGACAAGCATATTATCCAGCAAGCTTTTGAGGATTGCTGTAACGGAGGCCACAGCCAAAACGGTATTCCTACTCATTGACGCACACTTTCGCCTACAGGTCATCAATAATCATTATTCAGAGTATACTCGCAACGGTTGGGCTACGTATCGTAGAAATTACGTATTTCGCGGCTACGTAGGATGTCCACGAACGTTTTCCGTATCGCTGTGCTAAGTATACGCCAGCAGAGGCAGAGAAAAAAGGTCATGTTGTAGTCATGTGCTAGTCTTTTTGATAATTGTTGGTTGGGAACTAACGAATAACTTATGAGTTCTGCCAGGTCTGACATGTGTTGTACATTGCGCAACAATGTCGTCTGCAATGTATAACATTGTTGTGCATAATGTAAAGCTTATTCATACAGTGCGTGAGAAAGTATGATAAGTAATCCGAGCCAGCCATTGCAGAGAAAGAGTATATTACAGGCTCTGTGTTTTTTTTTGACAATGCTCCTAAAACCCTATTGTATGATGTTGTGCAGTGAGAATATGTGAAACATAGTTTGGACTTAACTTGCATATTCGCCTATGAACCACTTCATAATATCGATATGGCATCTGTTCCTTCAGAAAAAAGGCACTCATAGTCAGAAGAAATGGATAGGGTATCCGTTTCGAGAAAGGGAAGAATATGTTACTTCTTCTTAAATCGTTTGCAGTAATTATTACTTTCATAGGAGCTGCTAGCACAGCGATTATAGCATGGCGAAGAGTTCCTGATTCGAAAAAAGACCAGAGAATTTATCTGTACATAGCAGCACTGTTGTTTTTAATAATGAGTGCATTGATGTTGTTTTATGGCCCTAGTTAGGAAGCCATTGTAGAAATTGATTCAAAGAAGCTGAGGTAATTCCCAAGAAAGGCTGGCTTTCCGATGACCTGTCCACAAACCATACAAATGTTGCACCAGGTATTCCCTGTGGCAATCTCCTGTGAAGTTGCGATCTTCCTCTTTGTTACTAGTTTCTTTTGCTACATCGTCTACCAGGAAGTCGTTAAAGCTCTCAAGCAAAGGCAACGATTACCTGATCAGGATAGCTCGTTGGACAATGTTGTAGGGTATCAATTTAAGTTCACACCAGATGGTGCTTGACGGCGAAGTTGGTGGCTGCGGCACGCGAATTGACGTTCAGCTTGTTATAGATCGAGGTCAGGTGCGTCGTGACGGTGCGCGTGCTGATGACGAGTTGCTCCGCTACCTGTGCGTCGGTAAAGCCCTGTGCCACCAAGCGTAGCACATCGACCTCGCGCCTTGTCAATCCGGCGGGATAGTTGGCTCTCTTGCTCGTCGTCGCTTGTAGGGGCAGTGTATCACTGGCATTGAGTGCCTCTAGCGGTGAAAGCTTGCATCCTTCGGCCCATAGCATAGCGAAAACCCTTTCGCTCAAAGCGGTGCGGCTGGCGGTGAATGTGGCATCATAATGGACAGAATCTGCTGGACTGATGATGACATGCCTGCTTTCGCACAACTGCTCGCAAGCCGCAAGCTGGCGGAGTGCGCGGGCAAATTGCTGTTGTTCGCTTGCCAGGTAGGCCAGTTCGATGAGGGAACTGAGAACGGTATCGCAATCTTCTTCTTTGTGGGCATGGCGCACACTCTCTCCCAGTGTAGCGCGTGCCTCTTGTGCCTTATCTTGCGCGACGTAGATTTTGCCAAGTAGCTCCAGGTAGTGGCCCAGCGATTGCTGGCGTCCGCTCTGCTGATAGAACTCAAGCGTTTCGTTCACTAACTGCAAGGCTTCGTCGAGATTGCCGCGATGATAGGCCACCCAGGCCAGACCATAGCGGATGCTGGTGATAATATGTCGGCTACCCGTTGTGTCGGCAAGGGCGAGCGCCTCATCGAGCAGAGTTTGCATCTCATCGACGGGCGGATGGGCGGATGAGACGCGCAAAAGTTGGGCCAGATCGCCGAGGTTGGCCGCGATAGCCGTTGGCTGACCGATTGTGCGCTGATAGGCCAGGCACGCTTCATACAAATGGCGGGCTTCATCAAATTTGCCGCCCATTGTATACGAATAGGCCAGAAGATAGCGGACATTGTTGATACCACTGCTATCATTCAACGCTGTATAAAGCGTGATAGCTTCTTTATAAAGCGAGTGAGCTTGCTCAAAGTGATACTGAAGATGTGCTACCCAGCCCAGACGTACCAGCACTGGAGCTATATGCGTGCGATCAGCGTTGCGCTGGTAAAAGGCCAGACCACGTTCCAGGATGCGTTGTGCCTGCTCATAATAGCACAAGTGGGTGGCAAAATTGGCCGCCGAAAGACAGGCAGCAGCGGCAAGCTGATTATCAATGGTACTATCGGCCAGGGCTTGCTCAAAAAAGAACCAGGCCGTGCGGAACTCGCCATTGGTACGCCAAAAATGCTCCAGGGCGATACCCAGGCGTAAAGCGAACTCGTTATCCTCTGTTTGTTTGTGATAAGTCAGCAGCCAGTCCATTGCGGTATGCAGGTTATTGAGTTCGCGTTCCAGGCGTAGTAGCCAGGCGGCCTCCTGTGGTCCAGCGATGTGAGATCGAGCCTCTTCGGCCAACTCAAGAAAATAGAGAGCGTGAGCGCGTTGCGTTATCGCCAGCTCATCGTGGGTCTGTAGAGCATCCAGCGCGAAGGCACGTAGCGTTTCCAGCATGTGTAAGCGTGGGTCTTCTTCATCGTGCTGCGGTGCTTGTAGCAAGCTACCCTCGATGAGCGTAGTGAGTGTATCCAACGTTCCTTCATCGTCGCCGTCCAGGATGCGACAGAGACTCTCGGTAGCTTGCACCGTGAAACCGTCCGCGAAGACCGCCAACCGTCGGAAGAGGCGTTGTTCAGGTGCGGTGAGCAGATCATAGCTCCACTGGACGGTAGCGCGGAGTGTCTGGTGACGCGAAGGCAGAGCATCGGAACCACTT
This sequence comes from Chloroflexota bacterium, assembly GCA_021828635.1. The sequence continues at coordinate 3,924 of JAJZEJ010000474.1, read as the reverse complement.
GATAGCACGCTGAGTTGATGTTCCAGGCGTTTAAGCAAAGCGTGCGGTGGTAACAAGCGAATGCGTGCTGCCGCCAGTTCGATGGCGAGTGGAAGGCCATCCAGGCGCGTGCAGATGTCCGCGATAGTCTGTGCATTGGCTGTTGTTAGTTGAAAAGCTGGCTGTATAATACGCGCACATTGGAGAAAGAGTTTGATGGCGGGAACTTGCGCCAATGCTGCCAGGTGTGTGTCTGGTAGATGTGCCGACTCTGGCAATGTCAAGGGCGAGACGCTAAAAACCTGTTCCACAGCGAGATGGAGAGCGATGCGGCTGGTTACGAGCAGACGCACTTGTGGCGCGTTCTCTAATAATGGGACAACTTGTGGGGCTGCTGCTACTACTTGCTCGAAATTATCCAGCAGGAGCAGCATGTTTTTCTCGTGCAGAAAGTCATTGAGTTGTTCTGCTAGCGTGCTATTGGCGTTTTCACGCAGACCAAGTGTGCGTGCAATAGTCATTATGACCTGCTCTGGGTCGCTGATTGGAGCTAGCGAGACGAAGCAGATACCTGCTCTGAATAATGGACGCAATTCGATTGCGATCTGCATTGCCAGGCGTGTTTTGCCGATGCCGCCAGTGCCAGTGAGCGTGAGCAGGCGTATGTCAGTTTGCCGCAACAATGTACAGATAGCATTAATATCGCTATCGCGTCCAACTAGTGGTGCGGACAATGGCGGCAGATTCCAGAAGACAAGCGCGGCGGCATTGGGCGAAGTTTGTATCCTGTTATCGCTTGAACCAGTGGTATTACGTTCCGGTGTTTCCGCGCTCATTGATGGCTGTTGCACAATAACCTGTGAAGGTGAGACAGCGTTGTGCTGGGCAGGCACTATCTCACCGTTCTGAGCCGTTTGTGATAGCGTTGTTGTTGTTGCTTGTATGTTCTCAACCGCGTGGGTTAGTGCTTGCGCGAAATCCTGAACAGTGGCGAAACGCTGTTGCGGGTCTTTCATCAGCGAGCGTTGCACAATGTCATCAATGGTTTGTGGTAGCGTGGGTAGATGGTCGCGTAGTGAACGTGGTGGAAGCTGACGCTCTAGCAAAGCTGCTTCAAAGTCGGCGCTCTCGAAGGGGCGCTGACCGCTCAGCCATTCATAAATAACGATGCCGAGTGCATACTGATCGCTGGCCGGTTGTGGATTACCTTGCAATTGTTCTGGGGCCATATAGGCGAGCGTACCAGCTCTAGATCGCACATATGCTTCAAATGGTACTTGTGTCAGCATTGCCAGACCAAAGTCACTGAGCAAGATATTCTGTTGTGGACCAAATAGCACATTTTCCGGCTTGATGTCGCGGTGAATGACCTGGAGCGTGTGGGCATAGGACAGAGCTGCGGCAATCTGTTGTACGTAGGGAACAATCGTGGCAAGGGTCAGACGTTCACCACGTGGATGCCCCTGACGCAAGTTACCCCCTGGCGCGTAGTCCATGATGAGGAAAGGTATATTCTCTTGTACGGAGAAGTCGAGCAGGCGCACGATGTTGGGATGCTGGAGGCGCACAAGGGTCTGCGCTTCCTTGATAAAGGCTTGTTGCTCTTCATCAGTAAGCACCGTATGCAGTACCTTGAGAGCGGCATAGCTCTTCAGGTAGATATGTTCGCCCAGGTAAACCTCCGCGAATCCCCCCCATCCCAGCAGTTCGATCAGCCGATAATTGCCCAACTGCTGACCCACAAGATTCCGCATGTATCATCCTTCCATTGCCAGATTGAATTGTTTGTTCGTCTATCTATGGTTGTTCTTGCACGCTCACCTTGAAAATAAGCAAAAAGATGAAAGCGGAGTGGTCGAGATATGTGGAAATACGATGCTTATTCTCCTAACGAACGATACATCGTACTATTTTTTGCAATTGTATAGTATCAGATTGTCTGGCTTCTTGGCAAGTAGGAAGAAGGTGATAGCGTTGAGCGGTTTTGCCGAAAAAGCCGACCTGCTGGCTCTTGTTACTGGTGGTATCGTGCCTGCGCTAACCCTGACGAACGTGCATTTTCTTGTCGATGACCTACACCGAGGCGCGGACCATCCAGCTACACGATCCGCGCCTCTGTGTCGTGTGAGGTTAGCGCGGGCCACAGGTTAATAGCTAAGCAAGCGGCCAGGGCCAAGCCGAGAGGGCCAGATAGGCCGAAAAGGAGCATATCCAGGCTCCCGCTGTGCAGTGTTGCCAGCCAGGGAGCCAGTAGAATGGAGCCAACACGCAAGAGAGCTGCCGCGTTGCCCAACCAGAGAGTCGCTGTGACAAGGCCAGCCGAAGCAATATGCCCACCGGAAAAACCGGGTAGCATACGCGGCGCGATGCCACAAATAAGGAGCGCGATAAAGCCAATGGCGAAGCTGTGACGAATGGCATCTAACGCGAAAGGCATATTCAGACCTGCCAGTTGCGCAACTCCATCCAGCAGCAGGAGTAGACTACCGAGTATGGCCCATAGATACGCGCTGGCTACCAGTGCGACGAATGGGCCATAGTTGGCCTGCTCGTTCCTGATCTGGCGGCGATAGGATTGCGCAAGCTGGGTGGGCGTAGGTGCGAGTCGTGCAACCTTTTGTGGCAGTTTGCCTCGTTTGCGCATCATGCTGAGAAAGACGGCGATGAAGAGGAGCGTTGTAGCGCCCATTGCCAGTAGTCCTAATCCACCGCATAGCTGTGCGGCTAACGCGGAGAACATGGTGATAGCCAGGCTAAGGCAAAAGAGGAGTAAGCCGAGCAAATATAACATTGTCATCGGCCAGAGCAGTCGTTGTGGAAAGGCTTCGAGACCGGCATACATTGGCAGCGAGCGTGCCGACATTGCCAATGCCATCGGTATCAGGAAGCCGAACAGACCCAGCGTGGTATTCAGCGTATCACCCGTCGGTAAAACCAATCCTGCGCTGCTGGCGGCTTGAATACTATTGAAAAGGTTGCTGGTAGTTGCGATTGTAAGCGCACTAAACGCGCCAATGAGTAATGGCAACACACCCCAATAAGCTGGGCGGCTTCGCGCCCGTGGCCCATGTAACGCCGTGAGCAAGAGTAGTCCGACAATGCCCAGCAATGCAATGAACTCTAAGCCACCACTGAGAATCAGCAACACGCGCCATATGATGATGTGCTGTAATGCGAGCAGAGGCTGGCTGATCGCACGTAATACCAGGCCACTTGCCATTATGAAAAGGAGCCAGGGTATGAACTGTGCATGAGACAGTGGCGTTCCACGCAGACGCGGCAGAAAATGCAGCGTCACGCCGAGGACGAAGAGTCCGGCCCAGCCGTAGAGTTGCAGATGTCCATGTGCCTGTGCGGTCGCTTCCCACCATGCACCCTCCGTTACACCTGAAGCCTGTGTTAACGTCAGTACCGTTGCCAGTGCGAAGCCACCGCAGACCCCTAGTAAGAGAGCGGTACGCAAGACTGGCGCGACGTATATAAATGGTTCCTGTTTTGTCTTCTGTTCCTTTGGTAATATATGGTGCATTATTACTAGCATAGCAAGCCGATCTGCCGATGACATATGCATGCTATACGCCTCTCCTCATAAATGATAGCATAGCTAGCATAGCATTCATCGCGGATATGCAGCAGTGATAAAAGTCGCTTCTTAGAGAGAACGTGCTTCATAGTAGCTGATATATGGAAGACGGCGGACAAAAGCGGTGAGGTAATTCGCATTGCCGGGACGAATAGTGACGACGCCGAAATAGCACATGCTCTCTTCGGGGAAAGGGTCGTACTCGTCATCTTGTTCGGCTTGCTCACCCGCCGGACCAGACATTGGCTCACGCACCGTAATTTCGCGTTGCAGCAGTTTCTTGATCATGGCAATCACCTCTGGGTCGCCGTCATTGGCAACTGTACCGTCGCTATTGAGCCAAGCGACCTGCTTACCTGTTT
>JAJZEJ010000163.1 GCA_021828635.1 Chloroflexota bacterium | reverse complement strand
TTGAATATGGCGCACAAACTGGACGCCTGGCTCTAGCATGATGACCACGCCGGTAAAGCCTTCATCGAACTCCTGTGCCGATAACTGCTTGCGCCCGGCAGCCGGGTCAACGATATCGACGCCAGTGGATGAACCGTATTCTACAACGATGAAGTGGTTGAACTCCCAGTGAACAATGGCGGGCAGTGTCACGTAGCGAAAATCAGTATTGGGTAGCGAGACGGCTCTGACGCGCAAGCCATAGTTGCGTGCCGCTTTGACAATCGCCAGGGCCGAGAGACCATCACGTCCAATGCCATAACGGTCGCGGATTTCGGAGACAGAAGTTTTGCGTCCATAATATTGTAAGATCATAGCGAGGCAGGCCGCGCCACATTCGACCTCGCTCATTTGTGTCACTGGTGGGACACGTTTGTGCCACAGGTGGAAGCTTCGCATCTTCTTCTGCTTCTCTTCGGCTGGCTTTTTGGGCGGTGGTGATGATGGCTGCTGTGCTTGCCCTGCTGATGGTGCGGGTACTGGCGACGATGATCCAGACTGAGATGGCGCGGATGGCACAGGAAGTTGCCCCGCCGTGGGAGACGGAACAGGAGCATGTCCTGTGCCTACTTTTGGTACCTCTACTGTCTCCATATCCGCCGTTGAGCGTGCTTGTGAGATGCGTTGCTGAAACACGTTATCCATAATCTATTCTTTCGCTAGAAATTCATTCCTGGTATGAGCAGCGAGACGACGCGACGTGCGCCAAGCTGTACACGTGCCTGTATCAAATTAGCGGCGGTGAGTGGCATAGGTTTATCCAACTTCACCGTGACAACAATTGATGGCTGCGTGAGCAACGGAGCAATGCCACTGGTTGCATATTGTGGTTGCACCGCGCCAGGCCCGATAACAGTAGTATCCACTGCCGCGATATGTCCGACATATTGTTTTCCCTTCGTGCCTATCTGGACCCAGGCCATCTGTCCCACATGTACCTGCGTGCGAAACAGCGCCGAAAGCACAACTAACGCCTCTTGCGAGGAAGCTGCCGTGCTAGCCGTTGCTATCGGTGTTGCAGTCGTAGCAGGTGTAGCATAGGGAACGGCAGATGCTTTAGTCTGGCCGACCACGCTATGAGAACTTTGTTGAGTTCCCTGCCCCTGTTGCCCTTGCTGTGCTGACTTATTCTGGGTCAGTACAACACCAGGACCGTTGGCGAAAACAGGGACTTCGCCGAACGATACCAGTACACCTACACCGATGAACACGAAAAGTAAGACCCAGAGTCCTACAAACATCGGGATCGAAATCAAACGTGGTAGCACATCTTTCTCGCGCTTCTGCATATAATGCTTGAGCGCACTTTCACGAAAAAGCTGACGGCGAGGTTGTCCCATTACAATCACCTGTATCCTAGTGTTGGGGAAATGTGCTAGGGGTACATTTATTCACCCCTACCAGAAATATGGTATTTTTTGATCAGAAGAGATAAACAAAAAAGATAAGATCACCACAAGAATCTATATTGTTATGAATAAGTTAGGATGGTTGTTGCTTGTCTCCGCTCTTTACCCTTAGAGGTGGTAGCGTGAGCAGAAACGAACAACAACCTTACCAGAACTATAGAAACACTATACAGACGAACTAGACTGAAACTAGACGAAAGCTATATTGCAAAGAACGGTATACGATTTATACATTCAAGAAATGTTTAGCCGATCATTGTGAAGTAGCTGGTCTTGTTAACATTGCTAGAAGCAATACTCAGGTTATACGTAAAGGTATTTGAACTCACGTTGCTATAAGCAGAGATGAAGGGACCAGTGCTGAAGCCACCAAAGCCGCAAGAGCTGCAACCGCAGGAGCTACATCCACTAACGAAAGGTACGCTAAAGCCGCAGGAGCCGCAGCCACCAATACCAAAACCACCAGCGCCATTCACATCAGTCAGTTCTTCCTCAGTCAGTTCAACCATAAAATCATTGTCATTCATAAAAGTCATTATAGTTATTCTCCTTTCAAAGATCGCCGGAAACTCACGTGCGAGATTTCCGTGTACAAAAAAGAATTTACCCGAAAAATCAGTAAATGTCAAGCTCATCATACTTCATTTATAAAAAAATCATTGAAATATGTAACATCAAAATATATAAACACTACATACGCCTTGCTGAATTACACAATAAAAGTATGTTCCTGAATGCAAGGTCTGGAAGCATGCCTTTGACACAACATGGCGCAATATATACCAATAAATATTATAAAACATTAAAAAAATATATTGATCTAATTAAGAATTTATATAGAAATATAAAATATACTACGGTTTATCAATCATATACATTTTTATTATTATATAACAATTAATATACCGTAGTACACGTTATAATCTTCAATAGGACAGATTACTTTACCGGAGTTGTTTTTCCAGTGAAGTTTAGCCGACCAATGTTTCTTGCTATTTTCTGTTGCAAGCCTGTAGACCCTCCCGGAAACCGCTCACATAGCCCTGTGAGTAGCCGTGACCAAATGGGCCAGTGCCATGCCGATTGGCTTTTTGCTGATTTGGCTCGGCTGCAAAATGCCGCCCTCGGTTTTGGTGGCAAGCATTGTTACCGTCATTGAAACCTTCGCGGAAGCCGAGACGGAAGCCCTGTGTAAATGGGGATCCCATGCTGTGGTTGCCACCTTTATATTCAGCAGGCGGCCTTGCTGCTGACGCAGGTGCATTTGTATTGAGTGAAGGTGCTGCGGAAGCCGGTTGTGCGATTATACCGGTAAGAAACAGCGCAGCTGTTAATAAGGCGCAAAAACCTACTAGACGTAACTTGAGCATACTCATCCTTCCTATTCAATGAAAGTTACTTGTT
>JAJZEJ010000601.1 GCA_021828635.1 Chloroflexota bacterium | reverse complement strand
CGTCTCTGGCTGCATGCTCAGCATACGCCCAGCCATTGCCAGTGCCTGCCGATGAATCTGTTCAGCCGCACGTTTCACCGCCCCGCCGCTATTATAAAAATGCGCGTTCACGCTACTGCCTGATGAAGCGGGTACTAGCTTCGTTTCATGATAATGCAAGTGCATATCCTCGACCGCGACGCCGACACCTTCAGCCGCAATCTGTGTGAGCAGCGTTGAGGAACTGCCATCGCCAGTCACGGGAGCCAGTAAGTCACACGAACCATCCTCGTTCAACTTCATGATGACACCGCTTGTGCTGGTTTCAGTATCATGATGCAGAGCCAGCGCGATACCTAATCCTCTGCGTGTGCGTCCATTGCCATTGCGTCCATGTCGCTCGCGCCATTGCAATTTCTCTTCGACCACTTGCAGACATTGCGGCAATGCGCACGTCTCAATACGTTCAGGAGCTTCACCCTGCTTGCCGGTTAACGTTAATTGTCCATCGGCCATCACCCAGTTGCGCCGCCGCAGGTCTAGTGCATCAAGACCCAGCCGTTGCGCAATCTCGTCCATGTGGCACTCCATCGCAAAAGAGGTCTCCGGTATGCCATAACCCCGAAACGCACCTGATGGTGTCGTATTTGTATAGAGGACATCCGCGACGAAACGCTGATTGGCGCAGGCATAGAGTGAGAGCGCCTGGGCCGCGAAATTGCTGTGTGCCGTCAATGGATGGGTGCCATATGCACCGGTATTAGCCAGGATGTGCATCTGTTGCGCTACTAGTGTGCCATCGCGCTTCACACCGGTCTTTAAGCGGATCAACTGCATCTGCCGCGCTCGATTGCTGAATGCCTCTTCGCGTGTCTGTGACAACATCACCGGGCGGTTGGTGATAACGGTGAGGAGGGCGCACAAATCTTCTAGTATGATCTCTTGCTTGAGGCCAAAGTCACCACCGACATTAGGCTGAATGACACGAATACGTTGCGCGGATAATCCCAATAGCATGGCCAGTACCTGAGAGACATAATGTGGAATCTGCGTGCTGGTACGTACCACAAGATAGCCATCCTCATCGAACCATGTCATAGTCGTATGTGGCTCAATGGGTGATGGTGTGCTTTGTGGTACGAGGTATTCGCCCTCTATAAGCGTCTCAGCCTCGCTAAAAGCGCGTTCGACATTGCCAGTTTCGATACGCACACGTGCCGCAACGTTATGGGGAGCATCTGCGATGCCATAGGAGTCCGATTCTGCATGCACTGGTAAAGCTGTCGGCTCAGCTGCTTGCCGAACATCCAACAAAGCCGGTCGTAGCTCGTAATCAACATGAATCAGTTTAAGTGCCTTCTCGGCAATATCTGGTGTTTCCGCTGCTACAACGGCTACACGATCACCGACATAACGTACAATGTAGTCCAGGCAATAATGATCGTGTGGCCCCTCGTCATCCGGCAGACGCTCCACACTGGAATAGGCCACACGCGGCACATCTTTATACGTTAAAACGGCATGGACGCCTGGGAGCGCCTTCGCATCCGTGCTATCAATAGAGCGAATCACCGCATGAGCGTGAGGGCTGGTCAATACATGCGCATACAACATACCACGTGGGTGCTGATCGCCCGCGAAAGCAGCTTTTCCTGTCGCCAACTTGATGGCATCAATTGCTGGCATTGTTTTACCGATGACCTGCCACGGCTCTTCCGGCAACATTCCATTGGCGCTCTGCCCGACTACCGGTGTTTCATTTGTTTTATTATTCACAACACTCAATTTGCCCGTCGTGCTGCTCATGCCTTGTACTGTTATCGTGCGCAGATGCCCTGTCATGGTCAAATTGACCGCGTTATTCTCGGCACGTCCTTCGCGGGCATTGATAGGCGGTACAGTCTCACCGCGCATCACTGTTGCCGCCCGCATCACCGCCTGCACCGGCTTCACATAGCCTGTACAACGACAGAGATGACCAGAAAGCGCCGCTCGTACCGCAGCCTCGTTGGGTTTAGGATTGCGTTTTAGCAGCGCGAGGGCTGAGAGCAACATTCCTGGCGTGCAGAAGCCGCACTGGACCGCGCCTACCTCGATGAACGCCTGCTGTAAAGGGTGCAGTTGCCGTCCACTGCGCAGGCTCTCTACCGTTGTCAGTGTACAACCGCCAGCCTGCCCAGCCAGCATGGTACAGCTTGGACGAGGCACGCCATCCACTAGCACTGTACACGCACCGCATTCGCCTGTTTCACAGCCGCGCTTCACACTATCGTAGCCTTCGTTGCGTAGCATGTTTAGCAGCAACTCGGCGGGAGCCACGTCCAGGCTCTCTACAACGCCATTGATTCGTAGTTCGAGTTCCATCCCTACGCATTCCTTCCTGCTTGTTCCTGTTGCTTGTGCTGTTCCAGGCGGCTCAACTCGTCGCTATCGCCTGTAGTCATCACTGCACGCCAACGCGCCGCATGGATGGCCTCTTCCAGAGCGCGATAGGCCATATTCATGCCACAGACACGCCGATATCCACTGCTCACTAAGGCATCAGTAGGTGGACGAAATTCACCCATGGCGGTTTTTAATGCCGTCATCACCTGACCACCAACCTCCTGGGCGACCGGCTGTCCCTCCAAAGCATGCTCCACGCTCTCTACGCGCATTGGTAGCATATTGACACCGCCGAAAACGAGCCGCACCTTATGAAAGTTCCCATTCTCAATTTCCACAAAGGCTGCGACATTCAGCAATGCAACATCGTTTATCGTTTTCGCCACGCGCATAAAGGCCGCGCCATGCGCATGTGTGATACGCGGAATATGGACCTCGATAATCAATTCACTCGGCCTGCGTTCGTTGCTCAAATCTATACAAGGAATACGTCGCTCTT
>JAJZEJ010000595.1 GCA_021828635.1 Chloroflexota bacterium | reverse complement strand
GTGGCGATCTCGGCGTGCGCCTGGACATGGAACTCTGGTATCGCCGCGCTCTCGCCAGAAACATCAAGCTTACCACCAACTGTTTCCTAGCTGCACTCGGCCCCAATAGCGCCACTGTCGTCAACAACTACACCGGTCAGCCACTACAAATCGAGAATCTGGCGTTGGCCGTATTGGTCGTGCCACAGGTCGCCAACGAGACGCTCTACCAGCAGCTACAAGGCAAGGTCAAGCAGCTCTACCGCGTCGGCGACTGTATCGCGCCCCGCCGTGTCGAACATGCCATTCTGGACGGCGAGCGCGTGGCGCGAACATTAGAACTATCGCCCAAGCTTGCTCATGCAAGACCGTAGGGGCGTCATTCATGACACCCTTACGATGTCATTTCCACTTTCGCCGCCCGGTTTTGGAAGAGAAGAGCGAATGTACTTGCAAATCGCAAGCAATATCTTCAACCAGTGAGATAGGAGAACAGCATGAGAAAAATCATCGTTACCATGTGGATGACCCTTGATGGCTATATTACAGGGCCAAACGGAGAAATGGATTGGATTGGCGAGTTCTACGACGAAGCGATGGGCAATTATGAGTACGATCTTGTCAGCGGGGCCGATACGCTCTTGCTCGGACGAGTGACATATCAAAGTTTCGCTGGTTCCTGGCCCCACGTCCCTGACAACCCCAATGCCGCAGAGGGCGAGAAAGCTTATGCTCGTAAGTTGAATGCCATGCGCAAAATAGTGTTTTCCAGGACGCTCGCAAGCGTGGAGTGGCACAATTCAACACTGGTAAGAGAGGTCGTTCCCGCCGAAATTGAGCAACTGAAACACGAGCCAGGACGCGACATAGTAATCTACGGTAGTGCCAGCCTAGTGCAAACGCTGACCAACCTTAGCTTGATCGATGAATATCAGATATTAGTCCATCCGGTGATTTTAGGCGGCGGCAAACCGCTTTTTCAAGATATCAAGCACAAGACGAAGCTGAAACTTGTACAGAGCAAGATGCATCCTTCTGGAGTCGTACTTCTCACTTACCAGTTGAAGAGGGATTAAGAGTATTCCCTCAATCTCTCGTGCGGTAATTTCGACCAGCGAGAAGGGTTGGCATAGAGGTCGCGTACAATGCGCTCTATGCCATTTGACCCGCAATATTCACGAGCCACGCCACGCCGAATTTATCAGTGAGCATGCCAAACGTATCACCCCACGGAGCTTTCTCCAGTGGCATGGTGATGGTGCCACCAGCCGAAAGCTGCTCAAAATAGCCGCGTAATTCGGCTGCGTTGTCACCGCTCAGTGACATGGTAAAGTTCGTTCCCGCTCGATATTCCATCCGCCCCGGCGTGTCGGAAGCCATAAATGTCAAGCCATCCTCGGCTTCCAGCTCAGAGTGCATGATCATGTCGTCTTCGCTCGCATCCTGTGAGGCATGGAAGTCTTTGAAGGTTGCCGTCGTCAGTTTGCCACCAAAGACCGTCTGATAAAACGCCATCGCTTCGCGGGCGTTGTCCCTAAAGCTCAGATATGGGTTCAGTTTGGTTTGCATCGTTTCCTCCTGGGTTCTCATATCCTGTTTCTACATGGGAGAATGCCATGTAGAGATAGTATACGAGAAGCCGGGTAGGAAAACTTCTCGTATCTTGCTCAACTATCATGAACCAAGTACATGCATACCCACCAGAAACACAATGATTTTAAACAAGAAATGTTAAAGTAATAATTCTACTTCTATATTATTAGTAACTTGTGTTATAATAGAACGAAGGGAAATAAGAGAATCTTGCCATATAACTCTATCCCAGGAAAACCTCAGTTCATGGCAAGAAAACCCAAACTCATAGTACACCCTATAAAATCGTGGTAGAATAGGGGGAGAGTATGCCACCCAAAATCAGGCAACTGAAAGCACAACTAGCTAAAGCAGGTTTTCGTTGGCGTCCCGGCAAGGGGAGCCATACCGTATGGACACATCCGACTCTACCAGAAGAAGAAATCACATTATCTGGCAATGATGGTAGTGATGCAAAACCTTATCAGGTGAAGGATGTTCAAAGGCTCGTCAAGCTTCTGAAAGGAAAATAAGATGGATACCAAACACTATTCAATGAACATCCAATGGAGTGATGAAGACGAAGCGTATATTGTGACTGTACCAGAACTCCCAGGTTGCAAAACACACGGAGAAACCTACGAGGAAGTGGTGCAACAAGGACAGGATGCGATTGAGAGCTGGATTATGGTAGCACAGGAATTAGGACGCCGTATTCCCCCGCCTAATAAGATAGCAGTATAGCATAAACGCTCGATACCTCTATCTAATACCATAAAATTCATAGAACAACATAATCGGTGCTTCTGCCAGCAGGAGCAGGTAGGGGAAACACTGTGTATAGTTGGCTGCGTCTTCAAGATGCGCAACATGCTCCAGAAAACGTGCAGCCAGTTCGTCGTTAAGCTGACAATCATGACGCCAAAACTGGCCCCACAGACCGCGTCCGATCAACCCTTGCCTCCCTGGACGCGCCGACTGCCCATAAACGGGAGGAAACAGGCGCGTATATGCTGTCCGATTGTATAACCAGGAGCTACCATGCACGCTTGCCGCTTGCGGATGATCGCGCTTTATATGCGTGAACATCGAGCGTAAATCGGCTATGCGTGCGTCTTTGCGTTGATGGCTTAATGGCCCATAGCCTGAGAAGTCCAGGTTGCCGAAGTGCAGGTGGATGATCTGTTGCTCTTCCAGGTAATCATAGGAAAAGCAGCCCCAACGTGGCGTAATGTATTCAGGAATATCCTCAACATTTTCCAGATAGAACTGATATGTCCAACTGCCCACCTGTTGCTCATTGTAAACCGCTGGTAG
>JAJZEJ010000022.1 GCA_021828635.1 Chloroflexota bacterium | reverse complement strand
GTCTTGCCACGTAGACGCGCATTGGGTCCCATCACTGTCTGAATGAATTGTTCGACAGCCAACAACGAATCCTCATTAATGGCGCGTAAATGGCGGGCTTCGCGGGCCAATTCCGTCTCACCCAGTTCACGGAGCCAGGAATCGATCTCACCATCCGAGAGATAGTCAGCCGCCTCTTCGGGATAGCGGGCGCACAGGTCGGCCAGTTCTTCCGGCGTGGTGGCCTCGTCGCCATTCTCAAACTCGAAGGTGCCAACACCGAGCAAGGCACGACGGAAAGCTGCGACATTCTCATAGCGATCCTCTGGAGTAAGCGAGGCCGCTTTTTCCAAAGCATGGGCTACACGCGGCGAAATCTGCGGATTGCTTGCACGCACATCTCTTAGCCCAAAGCCTGATTCGGAGAGTTTATTTGTTAACAATTGCGCCAGCGTAATCGCCAGCGCATACACATCGGAGCGTTCATCTGTCTGCGACTTGCCATATTGCTCTGGTGGTGCAAAACCGGGCGTGCCGAGCAACTGTGTATCCGGTGAATGGGATGGCCGGAAGAAACGCGCAATGCCAAAGTCGATCAACATGATACGCCCATTACGCAACAACATGATATTGCCGGGCTTCATATCGCGGAAAATAATCGGCGGATTCTGGCTGTGCAGATACTCCAACACATCACTAAGTTGTCTGCCCCAGCCTAGCACGCGCCGCTCACTAAAGGGAGCTTTGTTCTGCTCTAACAATTCTTCAAGTGTATAGCCATCAATATACTCCATGACCAGGAAATAACGCTGATCTTCGATAAAGAAGCCGTAGAATGCAGGCAGGTTAACATGGCTCAGCCCCCAGAGCATCTTGGCCTCGCTCTTGAAATTCTGAATGGCCTGCGCACGCTCATCTACCGGAACCATTGAAAGGCTCATCTCTTTGATAGCACAAATGCGTTGCTGCTTCAGATCACGCGCCTGATAGACAGCACCCATACCGCCATGCCCTACTGTGCGTATAATATCGTAGCGTTTATGCAGCACAGTATGTGGGTCCAGGTGGCCCGTCTGCGTTTGTGTATTCCATTGCCTATCGTACTGGCTAATGGTAAACCCCCTCTGTTTCTCCAGGTCGCTCCTGTACTCCTGTACGCTCATATCCGCTCAGTGAAGCGCATTGCCCGGCTCCTCTGTGTCTCCCTACACAAAAAGCCATGCGCGGCTGTAACACGTCCCTTAGTATAGCACACTCTTTCTAGGACATACTACCTATTCAGAGACGAATTTCTGTCTCCACAATTCCATCCAATGGTACAATTAAACCAGCTATCAGTAATAGTGCTTACATATTCTATTTTATTCTGACGTAACTACGGTTCATTTAATAAAACGTTTCGTAGTTCGCTTTGGTAGGGACCAATGTATGAGAGTCATGTGGGTATTGCGATGGATATTTGTGTCATAGTTAGATTGGTTGAAAAAGAATGCGGCAAAGGATCAGGCTCCCACTATTTTCACTTTTGCCTGTAATGTGTATACTTTTCATACTCATCGCTGGTAGTGCAACCCTGCTCTGGCAGCTACAGAGTCGGCAACAAAGCCAAGCGGCATCTTTGGATGCAGGCAATGTCATTGGTCCACCATCGTTACCGGCGGCGACCGTGGATAGCATTTTTGCACGCATGGGCAGCCCGATGGCTGGTACCGGCGACGTGGTTGAGCAAGCCGCACGCGCCACCAATATCGACGATGCCTTCGCACTCGGCGTCTGGTGGACAGAGACGAACGATGGCGAAGCTGGTGTGGGACTGGCAGACCGCAATCCTGGCAGTGTACGCGGCTCATATGGCTACCCCGCCGCGTATGACGGCTACACAGTCTATCCCTCATATGCCGCCGCGATTATCGACTGGTTTAACGTACTGAAAAGCCGCTACGTGAGTCAAGGTCTGACCTCGGCCTATAGCATTTGCTATCCCTATGTTGGCACCGCCAGTGCGCTGCAATGGGCCTACAAGGTAGTCAATTTGATGATTAGCTACCGTGATGAGGCTCCGCCGCCAACGCCCATAGTCACACCGACAGTCAATCCCACCTTACGGGTACACAAGCAAATGGGGCCACAGGTGATACTTGCCCAAAAGCACGTGCAAGTGGAGCAGGGTCAGCAGCAAGAGAACGCCAAACCTGTCAGCACACAAGTCAGGACAATTCAGCAGACGACAGCAGCAACGCTACCACGCGGCACAGAAATGGCATTGATGACATTAGGGTTGCTTGCGGCCCTGGCGATTGCGCTACTGGGACTCTGGTTCAAACGTACCACGCCACAGGAGCAAGCGGTGCTGCCAGCGATGTCGTTTGCCCCAAACTTCAATTTCGGTACTACCGAGGCACTGACACCACTATTCTTCGTCAACCAGCATGCGCCGGTACTTGAGCATCGAGAGCAGGAGACCGAACAGCTACCCTTTCCTGTCGAGGTTGGGGCGTTCTCTGCATTTCATTTCGGCTATAGTGATGATAGCTATAGTCAGCGCAATACCGAGGCTCTGCCGCGTCGTATCACGTTGCGGCCGCTAGCTGCGAGCGAGGGAGAGCGTCATACGAGCTTATTGGGTCATGAGGAACGTACAGCACGAGTTGTGCCGGAGCCGGTACCTGTGGCGAGTTCGCCTCAACATGGTTTGCTGGCTCGTTATGGCAACCATGCTGAGGATGTGCGGAGGTAGCGTCGTGGTGAATAGGTGGAAAGTTTTTCCGAAGGGCGCAAAGAAGAGGCCAGGGCTTATGCGTTCTCACCAAGGGCAAGAGTCAGAACCGCGAAAGCGGCTTCTGGATGACCACTGTTGTAGCGCAGGCGAGCAGCAATCGTAGAAAATCCA
>JAJZEJ010000688.1 GCA_021828635.1 Chloroflexota bacterium | reverse complement strand
GGTTCAGGTTGAGACGACCGACTCGGCAACCGCTGCTCTGACACGCATCCAACAGACAGAGTATGATGCCATTATCACCGATATTAAGATGCCAGGCATGGATGGCCTGACGCTGCTTAGTCGCATCAAAGAATTGCGACCCGATACGCCTACGCTGCTAATTACTGGTCATGGAGAACACGATCTGGCTATTCAGGCACTGCGCGGCGGTGCCTACGATTTTATTCAGAAACCGATTGACCGCGACTATTTTGTGATTGCTTTGCGGCGAGCCATTCAGACTTACCGGCTTCGTCAGCAGGTGCAGGCACAGCAACGCGAGTTAGAGCAGCATGCAACCTCGCTTGAAGCACTGGTTGTAGAACGCACACGTGAGTTGATTGAAGCTAATGAGGCTAAAGATCGTTTTATGAGTGTGGCCTCACACGAACTCAAGACTCCGCTAACCGGTCTCAAAGGTATGCTCCAGTTGCTGCAACGGCGCTTAGAGCGTACCAATTCGCCGGAAGTGACAACCGTAGCCTTGATGGACCGTTCGTTGCGCCGTATGGAAATCCTTGTACAAGATTTACTGAGTACCTCACTGATTGAACTTGGGCAATTACGGCTTCAGAAGCAACAGAGTGATGTTGTCGCAATTTGTAAAAATGTCATAGAAGAATTCCGCTTGACCTTTAATCCGCCCGCAACGATTTATTTGGAGGCTCCCGACGAGCCACTGATGGCTATGGTAGATGCCAATCGTCTCAGCCAGGTACTGCTTAATTTGCTGATGAATGCACGCAAATATTCTTCAAACTCAGCAGCTATTATTATGAAAGTCATGCGGCAAGACGACCTATGTGTGATCGCTGTGCAGGATCAGGGTATAGGCATCGACAGTGAGCAAATTGCGCATATCTTTGAACGATTCTACCGGGTAGCGGAAAATGATGTGCAGACTGGTCCTGGCCTGGGACTCGGTCTGGGCTTACATATTACGCAACAAATTATCGAGCAGCATGGTGGCACTATTCTTGTCGAGAGTACGCCGGGGCAAGGTAGCAGCTTCATAGTGCAGATCCCTGTGGAAGCGCAGGAAACTACATGGCAAACGAGTGAGCAGGGTGAGCGCAAGGCATCGCCCCTACTATGATAGACTAAGAAGCGTGGCTCTTACCCCACTGAATGTGATACAACGT
This sequence comes from Chloroflexota bacterium, assembly GCA_021828635.1. The sequence goes on along the minus strand of JAJZEJ010000688.1, from coordinate 1,692 downwards.
CTGTAGCAGAATGGCACTACAGCGAAAGGCGGCAACGGTCATGGCAACGCTGAACCAGGAAGATCCGGGTTTCGTTACTCCTCAGCATGACACAACAGCACGTTCCAGACTACATTGGGCGCAGATTGTCGCCATCAGCATTTTCTCATTTGCCTTCAATTTTCATTGGGCCGCTTTAGGTATCATTATCCTGCCCAGCCAGGTTTTCAAAATGGTCGGCGACCTGAATAAAGGCACAGCCCTGGCAACCGTGTTGATTCCTGGCGCGTTCATTGCCCTCGTGTCTAACCCCTTCTTCGGCTGGCTGAGTGATCGCACACAAGGCCGTTGGGCCAGATGGGGTAGCCGCCGTCCCTATATTCTCGTTGGCACGCTGGTCAATATCGCCTGCTTGGTCTGGATGGCAAGCGCACGCGATATTCCTACGCTGACAGTGGCTTACGCGCTGACGCAATTCTCCAGTAATGCCGCTCAGGCACCCTTCCATGCTCTGCTCCCTGATCTCGTACCCGCCGAACAGCGTGGCCTGACCTCCGGCGTGATGGGGCTACTCTTAATCGCGGGCAACATCGGCGGCGTCATCCTGGCTGGACATTTCGTTAATGCTTCCCTGCCGCTACCTGCTTATGCGCATAACCTCTGGATCACTTATGGCATCATCATGATTGTGATGTTCGTTCTGATGCTCGTAACAATCATCGCTGTGCGCGAACGCTCCCTCACTGTAGGGACCGATGTATCGCGTTCACGTCCGCAATCCCGTCGCTGGCTCTCGCGCTCGGTGCTGACAACGCTTCTGGTGACGCTGCTAGCTGCCCTGGTTGTCTGGGCTATGATGGCGCTCTGGAATAGCTTGCATATCACAGGACTCCAAATTGATAGTACGCTTGAGCAGGTGATTTTGGAAGTCGTTGTGACCATCGGTGTGCTACGCCTCTTCGATTTCAACCCACGCCGCAACCCCGACTTTGCCTGGGTACTGGCTACGCGCCTGCTAGTCGTACTCGGTATCTACACTATCCAGACATTTCTACAATACTACCTGCGTGATGCCGTCAAGGTGGCTGATCCCGAACAGGCGGCGACCAACTTTGTGATTCTGGTCTCGCTCACTAGCCTGGTGAGCGCCTTTGTCGCAGGCTGGCTCTCAGACCGTTTTGGGCGCAAGCGCCTGGTCTACGTTGCTGGTTACATGATGGCGTTGGTGGGCGTGATCTTCGTAATTACTCATTCATATACTATCGTCTTCGCCTCAGCCGCGCTCTTTGGTTTGGGCTACGGTGCCTATCAAAGCGTCGATTGGGCGCTGGTCGTCGATGTGCTACCCTCGGAGCATAGTTATGCACGCGATATGGGCATCTGGAACATTGCCGCCTCGCTCTCACAAGTCGTCGCACCCGTGCTAGGCGGGCCACTCATCGACACCTTCACACGCGCTGGCAATCCCATTCTGGGTTATCAACTACTCTTCACAATGGCGATTGTCTATTGCGTACTTGGCACTATTACCGTGCGCTTCATTCGCGGTGTGCGCAACTAACGCGAATGATCTCTCTTAACAAATCTGGCCGATTGGTGAACAGACCATCGGCTCCTAGCGCCAGTAGTTCTTTCATCTCAGCAGGATCATCGATTGTCCAATAATACACGTGCATGTCCAGGCGGTGCGCTCCATCGATTAAACGGCGATCT
>JAJZEJ010000177.1 GCA_021828635.1 Chloroflexota bacterium | reverse complement strand
AGCAGAAGCGGCTGGCGGACATCAGCGCGCTGGTCGCCGAGGCGCTCAGCGTGTCGGGGATCATGCTCGGCAAGACGATGGGCCGCGGTGGCGACCTGGCTGCCGGCCCACCCGACCGCCAGGTCAGCCAGCCAACAACAATCAACCTGGCGCGAATAATAAGGATTCTCAAACGATACAAAACAATGCGCCCCAGCCTGCAGCAAACACAGCTTGTATTTCCACCACTGACTCAGTGGAAGTACAGTAACCTCGGTTACGCGCTGCTCGGCATGGCTATCGGGCGACGTAGCGGGATACCATACCAGGAGTATGTGACTCAGCACATTCTGCGCCCGCTAGGCATGTCACAAAGCGGCTTCGGCCCCGACGCGCTCGACCATGCGCATCTTGCAACTGGCTACCAGCTCACTACCGGCCAGGCACCAAAGCGAGCGTCGCGGCCCGATTACGCGGCTTTTGCATCAGCAATGGGGCTTTATAGTAGCGCCGAAGACCTGGCACGTTTCATCGTGTTGCAGTTCCATGACGGTGTAGCAGATGAGGCTCACCCACTTGGCACATCAAGTGTGCGCGAGATGCACACACCTGTGTATATGGAACCGAGCTGGCAAAGCGGTGTTGCTCTGGGCTGGCGGCTAGAACGCATTGCCGATGAGGCCGCTCTCACCCATAGCGGTGGCGTATTTGGCTACACCGCCAACTGCACGATGCTGCCAACGACTCAACTCGGCGTGGCTATCCTCACCAACGGCTTTTTCCAAGATTCCGTGTGGCGGCCAGCAACTCTTGGTCGCACGATCTTGGAGCAGATTGCTCCAGTCACCCGCCAGATCGCGGCATCATCGCCAGCGACAGGCAATAATGAGGAGCTAGCACACTACGTCGGTAGCTATGTTCTTCCCGGCCTTATCAGGATGGACATCATCATCCATGATGGCAAGTTGCTTGCTGGTCAACCAGGAGCGTCGCCGGAGGCCCGCTTTGCTCTGCTACCACAGCCAGGAACCATACATACCTTCCGTGCAGTTGGTGGGCCAGTCAATGGCGAGCGCGTGGTGTTCCAGGTTGACGAGGATGGCAGTGTTATACAGGCTCAAGCAGGCAATTTCTCCTTCATACGGATCTCTTAAGTATGAGCAAAAAACATGCGTTTGCTTGCGTGTGCGTATTTACCAGGCCACACTGGCTTCAGCAGAGTAAAATGAAACAATTGGATAGAGTAGATTACGGCCATTTGCACATCTCAATGGCTGAGAAGAGGCATAGCATGTTGCATTTAGATACAAAGGCATTCGTGTTTTACAAGGAGCAGAAGTATGAACAAACAGGAACTCGAAACGTTGCTGGTTGCGCTTGATAATGAGCTTGTAAAGGCATTCCCGCACAGTGGGCCTATCGAGGCGCTCGTTGTAGGTGGCGCTTGTTTGCTTTTCAAGGGAGTTTCAGAACGGCCAACAAAGGATATAGACATCATCATTCTAGATTTGTTAGGGCAAGGCCAAGCAAGCCTTATCTTTAAGAACAAAGTTACAGATAAGGTAAGGACTATTATAAGGCGTGTTGGAAGAATATACGGGCTTACAGGAAAAGAAGCTGATTTCTTGAATACCGACTGTATGCCTTTCTTGTTGGAGATGGGTGATGTACCTCCTACGGAACTTCTCGTTGCCTATCAAAAACTTCGCCTGTATACTCCACCCCTTCCGTATATTCTTGCATGTAAGCTCATGGCTAACCGATCTAAGGATGAATTTGATATTGAGCTTCTTTGCAATTTGCTCCATGTCCGGTCTCGCGCTCAAGCACAGGGCATGGTAAACCGTTACTTCCCTAGTCTGACATTGCAGTATGATTATGCGTTGCCAATGGCACTCACAAGATGGTTTGGTGCAAAGTGACCAATAAAAAGGCAGCAAGGCAGCTAAAAGGCTTGCATTTCTCTCACGTGTATGGTATGGTCTGTTTCGGAGAGGTTTGAGGGAAGGAACAGACACCTATGCAGAAGAAAATATTCGACGAGCCACAAACACTTGCACAAACGTATCATCTGTTAGCATCTGGTGAAGGGTTTCGTGTTGCAGTGGGCGAGTTCATGAACTCGTTCTTTTTGTATTATACTCGCCGCCGTCGCGGGTTGCTTCGCGCTCCCATCATCCTCACTGAGAACCCAACTGAACAGGAGCGCAGATGGGCAGCGTTCTGTGCTGGTGCTGCTGAGTATCTCGCAGGCCGCTATAATTTGCCCTGTCCTGCCTGGATTCAAGCGATTCCCCCTCTTGAGCAAGAGTGGTGTATCTCCTCACAAGTTGTTTCCTGTGGGGTTCCCGAAGTGCTGGAAGAGTATCGCACTAGTACACCGGAGCCATTCAGACGGCGCAATGTCTTGTGCGGTGATAGGGTATTTATGAACCATCATCGCTCATCACGGGAACCTGGGAATTGGCAAGATCGCCGTGCGCGGTTGCTCAAGAGTCTGGAAACAATGCCACCTGATGAGCGTCGGGCATTTGTCGAGGCATATAATAAACGGATGCCCGCGCCGTACCAGTTGCAGGTGGTATAATAATTGGCTACTCGTATACGATAGAAAGCAAGCTCGCTGTGAAAAGCGAGCCTTTTGTTTTTCCTTGAAATCACACCATTTTGTCCTGAAATCAGCACATGAGGTCTCTTACCAATCTCATTTTGAAGGCACAAGATGGGTAGCGCAGTCCATCGAGCGGATGAGTTGCTCTACCTCTTGCACCTGGGCAATGTGCAACCAGGATAGGGGAGGCTTTCAACAGTAGGTTTTTCATCAAGCAGGCTTCTGAGGGGGATGAGCCGCTCGTTTCTTCTTCGTTAACGTGAGTTCAGACATATGGAATCAT
>JAJZEJ010000536.1 GCA_021828635.1 Chloroflexota bacterium | reverse complement strand
ACGGCCTTTGACATTTCGCCAGTCGCCATCGAGTGGTGCCAGCAGCGTTTTCCCAACTCAAGCGTGCAGTATCAGGTAGCCGATCTGTTCGCACTGCCTGAGTCGTGGCAACATAGCTTCGATTTCGTCTTAGAGTCTTACACTATTCAGGCCATTCCGCGTCCCATGCGCCCACAAGCGATGAGCAGCATTGCTCGCACACTCGCCCCTGGCGGTACGTTGCTCATCATCTGTCGTGGCACCGACGACATCAACGAGATCAGTATGCCTTTGCCCGTCATGCATGAAGAACTGGCAGTTTTTCAGCAGGAGGGTCTGCAAGAGGTCTCGTTCGAGGATTTTCCTGCCAGCGACACACTCTCGGCGCGACATTTTCGCGTGGTCTATCGTGCATAGTTTGTATGCTGATTGATGATAGAGGGAAGGAACATAACACGATGGCACAAGAGGCACTGACTTTTGACATGTATGGCACGCTGGTCAATCCCATCCGCATCTGGCAACATCTCGACCAGTGGATTGCGCAGGATACGCAGCGCATCGCGGATATCTGGCGGCAGAAGCAGCTTGAATACACCTTTCGCCTGGTAGCGATGGAGCAATATCAGGACTTTGAGCAGGTGACACGGCGTGCGCTAGACTATGCGCTGGATGCAACGCAACACAAATTGACCGACGAGCAGAAACAGCAATTAATGGGGCAGTACAACAAGCTTGAGGTCTTTCCAGATGTGCTGGAGGGCTTGCAAAAACTGCAACAAAAAGGTCACACGATGGTCGTTTTCTCCAATGGCACCCCCACGATGCTACGCACGCTGATGCAGTCCGCGAAGCTCAATGCTTATCTGAGCGGCTTTATCAGCGTCGATGAAGTACGCACCTACAAACCAGCGCCGCGCACCTACCAGCTTGTCAGCCAGAAACTTGGCCGCCCTCTCAACGAGATTCGCTTGATCTCATCGAACCCCTTTGATGTTACAGGCTCTATAAGTGCTGGTATGCAAGCTACCTGGATTGACCGCTCAGGCGGCATCTTCGACACGCTAGGCCCGCGTCCAACAATGGTGGTGAAGACGCTAGTTGAGTTGGCCGATAGATTGGGTTAAGACAGCATCATATACGCTCTTCTGTGCGGCGCTCAGCGATTAGTTCATCAGAGAGTGAACGCTCCGGTGGCACATAGCGCCGCACAAGCTCTTGCGCGTATTCTATAGCATGCTGTAATGTAAAGATGCGTATCTCGTTATGCTCAAAACGCACAATCACAGCACCGCCATCCTGCACACCTAATGCTTCCAGATAGGCAGGAGGGATAGTCAGGCTTCCATCCTTAGCAATCTCTACTTTGATCTCGAACACACGTTTGCCTTATCTTTACGGCTTTGCAATTATGGCATTTTCTTTATGTTGTAGATACGCATCACAAAAAGCAAGGTTGCAGACTCATCGTCTCCCACTTGCTGAATATGCGATAATATGGAGGGGATGATGTATCGCGGCCCGTATCCCTGGCCCGTGCAATTCACTGGTCTGAATGGAATGTATAGACCTTTTACCGAAAGGAGGGCGTATGCTCAAAAGCTGGTCTGTAGAAAACTTCAAAGCCATCGTCAACTCCGGCGATCTGCAACTGGCCCCCGTCACCGTACTGGCCGGTCTGAACAGCTCCGGCAAAAGTAGTCTGCTCCAATCCATCCTGATGATCTCCCAGACCTTGAGTAGCCGTGTCCTCGATAGAGCATTATTGCCCAATGGACCTATCGTGCAGTTGGGAACGTTTGAGGATATTCTTAGCAATAATATCAAGGCAGATACACTTACAATCAGTTTTCATTTAGCTGTTACATCTGAAATATACTCAGATAATATTGATATTAAAGAATTATTATCTGCTATTTCTGCCGAAGGGTCAATTTTAAAAGAAATCAAGGTTAATATCAAATTTAAACGAATTTCAAATGAGTTACAGGGTTTGGCTGATAATATAAATATCGTGGTTGATAACTTATCAATAAGTGTAAATCAGTACTATGTTGTTTCTGATAGAGATCAACCTGATAAATATCAAATAAATGACGATACAAGTTTTTTAGTGGGAAAATTATCAGAAGCAGGTTTTAATAATTTTATAGGAAATATCAGAGGTAATTATCTACAATTATTAACACCTGTAGAAGAGTGCAGAAAATATGCTGGGAAAGAAAGCGAAAATACCTCAGCAGAAACATTCATTGTCACTTTATCTCATTTCTTACCCGATAAGATCATCAGAAAATTTGATGAAACTAAACGGCTTACTACTGATGCACAGATCAAACAATTGTTATTAGAAAACACATTGTATGCACTTTTTACATGTGTATCCCCTGAGAAATTAGCTTCCGTACCTCATGATATTACTAATCCTCTTAATATAAACATTGACGACATAATGGTGCAAGATGTGATATTCGCTTTGAATAATTTTTCTAGAAAAGAAATGGCTAATCAAGTTTTTGAAGGAAAAACTTTACGTGACTTGATACATTGGTATCATTCTCTCAGTATACCGGAAACCCAAAACGAGAATTTCCTAAACCAAACACAAAAACTGATTGTTGAGAATTTTTTTAATATAAATGAAATCATGAAGAATTTTGGAAATTCTTACGGATTAGAAGCTGTGACTGATGATACAAACATATTATACATACAAAACTCTATAGCGGAAACAACTAAATTCTTCACCAGCAAAATCCGCTATCTTGGCCCGCTACGTGCCGACCCGCAGGCATCACAAAAATTCTCGCCTAGTAGCGAGCTAGATGATGTCGGCACAAAAGGCGAGTACGCGGGCGCGGTCTATGATGCAAACCAGCGACTTATGATTGATTGG
>JAJZEJ010000438.1 GCA_021828635.1 Chloroflexota bacterium | reverse complement strand
ATGGCATTGCACGCGGCTTCCTCTCTATCGATCCCGCAACCATTGATCGGACTGATTATGGCTGGGCCGCGACGCTCGATGGAATGGAGCGATTCGCTCGCCCAATCGGGTTAATGGACATTGCTGCTCTTGGCGCATTCGACCTCTTGATTACCGGTGCTTCGGCAGTCAACATGCAGGGTATACGCTTTGGTAAGGGTCATGGTTATTTCGATCTCGAATGGGCTATGTTTTCTGAGATGCACTGTCTGACCGATCATCCTCTCGTCGTTTGTGCTGTTCACGATTGTCAAGTGGTGGATATCGAGCTGGCAGCCTCAAACTTCGATACCCGTGTTGATATGATTATTACTCCAACACACACAATGACCGTTCCTATAGAATATGGTCATCAACCGGGGCATGTGATCTGGCATCAACTCACATCGGATGTCATTGATCGTATCCCGCCACTACAAGAATTACGACAGGCACAAGGAGGAACAGAGTAGTGAGTACACAGCAGCATGATCGCACTGGCGTTATTGAGCAACGTGGCATTGAATTGGTGCCAGATAGTGAGCGACACGGCAAGCCACTCGACCTCTTTTTCATGTGGCTTGGCACCAATGCCAACGTCTTTTATATCATCAATGGCGCACTACTGATCGCGTTAGGCTTGAATTTTGTGCAAAGCCTGTTCATTATTGTGCTTGGCAACATTGTTGGCTTCTTCCTGCTCGGTCTGACGAGCTTGCAGGGACCACGCACAGGTACTGCTACATTTGCTATCAACCGCGCCGCCTTTGGTCCCAATGGTGGTCGCCTGCTGGCGTTTTTCAACTGGCTGACACTTGTCGGCTTCGAGGGTTCGGGGGTGGCGCTAGCGGTGATTGCTCTCCTCACCTTGTTCCACTCGCTTGGCCTCTCTGTGAGCGGTACTATCTGGTTTAAGGTCGTCATTCTCCTGATTGTCGCTGGCTTGCAGGTATATATTCCGACGCTAGGACACGCGACCATCATGGCCGTACAGAAAATTCTAGCCTGGGTTTTTGTTATTTTCTTCCTGCTCGTCACGGTTTTTATTATGGGCAAAGCGCAGCTAAGTGGCACAGCGGGGTCATTCTCCTTAATAACCGTTGGTTTTGCCTTGATGGTTTCGGGCGGGTGGCATCTCTGGGCGAACACGGGTAGCGACTACTCGCGCTATTTGCCTAAAGATACAAGCCCCCGCGCGATTTTCTGGATGTCTTCTCTTGGTGGCATGCTGCCCGCTATCGTACTAGAGATTGTTGGTGCGGCAGTAGCATCGAGACTACCAACGGCCTCTGATCCGATCTCCGGCTTGCCTTCGGCGTTGCCAACCTGGTTCCTCGCTCCCTATCTGCTGCTCCTCTTCGTCAACTTGTTGGCGGTGAATGCCATTGACCTCTATTCCTCCGGTTTGACGCTACAAACCATCGGTTTATCGGTAAAACGCTGGCAAGCAACACTGATCGATATGGTGATCTGTACTGCGCTAGCGGCTATTGCTATCTTCAACGCCGATTTCAACAACCTGTACAGCCAGTTTCTGTCGCTATTGATTGTCTTCCTGGCTCCCTGGTGTGCTATCTATCTTGTCGATGCCTGGATGCGGCGCAATCGTTACGAAGCAGCCGGGCTGCTTGCCAGCATCGGCGGGCCGTACTGGTATCAAGGTGGCATCAATCCGGCGGGACTATTGGCGATGTTAGGGGGAATGATTGCCTCCGCGCTCTGGCTTAACTCAACCTTGTTACAAGGACCGCTATCACACCTGTTTGGTGGTTCAGATATGAGCATCTTTACCGGCTTTATCGTTGCTGGCGTCCTTTACTGGATATTGGCGCGTGTTCTTGTACCGCAATCCTTCGCTGAAAAAGCGGACCAGATCGGCGATCCTGTCTCTTTGTTATGACGCTAATGCTTCGATTATTCCTGGTAGTCCATCTTTGAATGTATTGTAGTGTGGTTGCCAGCCAAGCTCACGTTTTGCCATTTTCAGATGCCTCCAGGAGCTTTGCGGCATGATCGATGATTGCACAACCATTCTATAATCAGTGGAGGTGAACTATGATTCTTGAACAGTTTCGGCTGGATGGGCAGGTCGCCGTGGTGACGGGCGGCAATCGAGGTCTGGGTCTGGGCATCGCCACAGCTTTGAGCGAGGCGGGCGCAGACATTGTGTCTATTCAGCACACACTCAATGTGTCAACACTGGCGACACAGATTGAGCATACTGGTCGCCGTCTGCTGCCTCTGGCTCTTGACCTCGCCAGCGAAGATGCTGCACAGCAGGCTCTGGATGCGTCGATTGCACATTTCGGGCGTGTAGATATTCTGGTCAACAACGCGGGTATCCAGCGCCGCGCTCCCGCCGTTGAGTTCAGTGTTGCGGATTGGGATGACGTGTTGCGTGTCAATCTGCGCAGCGTCTTTGTCTTCTGCCAGGTTTTCGGGCGCGAGATGATGCAACAGGGACATGGTAAAATTATTAATATCGCCTCACTACTCTCTTTTCAAGGCGGTTGGACTGTCCCTGCATACGCCGCTAGTAAGCATGGTGTGGCGGGCCTGACCCAAGCTCTATGCAATGAGTGGGCCAGTCACGGCGTCAATGTCAATGCTATAGCTCCTGGCTACATGAAAACAGAGCTGAACGCGGCTCTACGTGCCGATGAGCAACGCAACCGCGAGATCAGCACACGCATTCCGGCGGGACGCTGGGGCATGCCCGAAGATCTGGGCGGTCTCGCCGTCTTCCTGGCCTCGGCGGCTTCCAGCTATGTACATGGGCAAACAATCGCAGTTGATGGGGGATGGTTGGCACGATGAAGCGTTTGAACAGAATACTTTGGGAATAAGGAAAAACATG
>JAJZEJ010000417.1:4619-12378 GCA_021828635.1 Chloroflexota bacterium | reverse complement strand
CATTGAAACTGCTCCTTCGTGCCTTATAGGTGTATTTATATTGAACATTCAATATAAATACAGTATAGTTTCCAATAGCTAGAAAGTCAAGCAGAATCACAGGGGGTAGGGCATTATGATAAATTTGGTTGGGTTTTACCTTGACATTTAGCGCCAAACTAGTTATACTCATTGTAAGTTTGGCGCTAAACTACATCCACCGTAGGATAATGCGACCCAGATGCGCCAGCTAATTGATGGGAAGGTCCATGACAACACTGCAAGACATCGCTATAGCGGTTGGCGTCACACCAACAACTGTTGCTAATGCCCTCAAGGGACGTGGCAACGTCAGTGAAGCCATGCGCGAACGTATTCTTAAATGCGCGGAAGAGCTGAAATACCACCCCAATATGCTGGCACGCAGTCTTGCTCAGGGCAAAACCTATACGTTAGGTTTTCTGCTTCCTACCATCGCTAATCCATTCTACCCGGAAGTCGCTGAAGCTATCGAGCGTACAGCTAACCAGTACAACTACCAAATGCTTCTTTGTAACACTCTCTATGACTCTGTTCTTGGGCAGCAACATCTTGATCGCTTGGTTAGCCGTTGGATTGATGGTATCATTGTCATGGGTTCCAGCATGGAGCTTACCCCCATCTCTACACGGTTTCGGCAGGGACTTCCAACAGTTCTGTGTAACTGGCAAGAGAATGAAGATGTGGAGGGCATACCACATGTCAGTGTTGATTTTCATTGCGCGGGAAGGATGGCCGCGCAGCACTTGTTGAGTCTAGGGCATCGGCAGATGGCTGTTATCGTCGATATGCCACGACAAAAGTTCCGTTTGGAAGGTTTTCGGACTGCTCTACAAACTGCCGGTATATGCCTCCCTGATGGAATGATTCAGCAAGGGCATTCGACACTGGAAAGCGGCTACGCAGCTACACAGCGACTACTCGCGTTACCAACGCGACCCACCGGAATTTTTGCTACCACTGATTGGATGGCGTTAGGAGCTATTCAGGCGGCCCTGGATAGTGGGCTGCGGATTCCACAAGATATTTCCATCATTGGATTGGATGATATTGTTGTCTCTGCCCACGTGTATCCTCCGCTCACCACGGTAGCCATTCCAAAATCTCAACTGGCTCAAGAAGCAACAGGGTTGCTTCTCGGCCTGATGAACCAGACAGCCGATCTCACACCGTTATATCTCATCGAACCTACACTGATTGTGCGGCAATCGACAGCGCCACTCAATTCAGTTTAGACAATGCTGGCAACCAAATCCTTTCCGCGCTGGTGCGCGTAGATTGTATTCATCAATGGCGTTTTCATTCGAGGATGGTTCTTCCGATCATCCTATAATACTCTATTGTCATCTTGACATCAGGCTAAGCGAATATGCAGTTAGAAGGAAACACAAAGCATGCAACAGGGGCAGCAGGCAACAACAGGCATTGATTTCTCCGGTATCCTTTATGGATGCGATTACAACCCAGAGCAATGGATTTCGCAAGAGGATGGCCGAAGCAATCCAATCTGGCAGGAAGACCTGCGCCTGATGCGCAAAGCCGGAGTCAATCTTGTGACACTTGGTATTTTTAGCTGGGTTTCGTTACAACCAGCCGAGAACTCTTTCACGTTTGATTGGCTTGATCAGATACTCGACCTGCTGGCCGAATACCGTATCTTTGTGTGTCTAGGTACGGGAACTGCTGCTCAACCTGCATGGCTTTCACAAGCGTATCCTGATGTTTTGCCGGTTAATGAATGGGGCCAGCGCCGCCAGCACGGCATGCGCCTCAATTATTGCCCTACGAATGGACAATTTCGTCGTCTCTCCCAAAACCTAGTGCGTGTTCTGGCCGAACGGTATCGCAACCATCCCGCACTACTGCTCTGGCATGTGAGCAACGAATATGGCCCGTCCTGTTATTGTTCACACTGTGCCAAGCGTTTTCACACATGGCTCCAACAGCGTTACGGCACACTAGAGGAACTCAATCGCCGTTGGGTAACGGCTTTCTGGGGCCATACCTATACGTCCTGGGAACAAATTCAGGCACCGAATCGCTTGGGTGAGCGCAGTATGCAGAGTCTAGACATCGATTATCGGCGTTTTCTGTCTGACATGAATTTAGAATGCTATCAGGCAGAGGCAGCTATCTTGCGCGAACAGACGCCGCATATCCCGGTGATGACGAATTTTCATGGTTTGCAACGCTCGCTAGATTATTTCTCCTGGGCTTCCTACCAGGATATCATTGCCTGGGATTCCTATCCTCCGCATGACGCTCCTCCCAGCACTCCGGCCTTTTATTTTGATCTGATGCGCAGTCTTAAACATGGTCAGCCCTGGCTTCTACTCGAACAGACCCCTAGCCAGGTGCAATGGCAGCAGGAAAACCCGCTAAAACGGCCTGGCATGATGCGCTTACAAAGTTATCAGGCGCTTGCTCATGGGGCCAACTCGGTACTGTTTTTCCAGTGGCGTCAGTCGCGTGCGGGTGAAGAGATGTATCATGGCGCAATTGTCAGCCACGCCGGTCATGAGCATACGCGCGTCTTTCAAGAGGTCAGTGCATTAGGCACTGAACTGGCCTCTCTAGAGACGGCCATGCTCTCAACGCGCCTGCATGCCCGCGTGGCTCTGTTAATGAGCTGGCCAAACTGGTGGGCCGTGGAGAATCAGCATGTTCCTAGCCAACGTCTGCATTATCTGGAGGAATTGCAATACTACTATCAGGCACTGTGGAAACACCATATCACGGTCGATGTTATTTCTCCCGATGTTGCACTGGATGGCTATGACTTGGTGCTAGCGCCGCTTTTCAATCTGGTGAGTGAGGAGCAAGGACTGGCTATTGAGCAGTATGTCGTCCAGGGAGGAACGTTTCTGACAACCTATTTCAGTGGCATTGTTGATGAGAGCCATCGCGCCTGGCTTGGTGGTTCTCCTGGTCCTCTGCGGCGCACGTTAGGTGTGTGGGTTGAAGAGATCGACCCTCTACCGCAAGGAAAAACCAATACGTTGATGAGTACGCAAGAGGTAGCAGGCGGCTTAGACTGGCAAGCGGCCTATCACTGCTCACAGTGGTGTGAGGTGGTGCATTTGGAGGGAGCGCGGGCTTTGAGTGTCTTTGGAGAAGATTTCTACATGGGCCATCCTGCCATTACCGAGAACCGCCTGGGTGATGGACGCGCCTTCTATATTGCGACTCGGCCCGATTCAGCCTGCCTTGATATGCTGATAAGCATGTTCCAGAGGCAACTGGAACTTGCCCCTCCCTTACTTGTACCGGAAGGGGTTGAAGTGGCACAACGTCGGGGAGAACAGGGTATCTATACGTTTGTCCTGAATCACTTACAGACTGTACAAAATATTAGCCTTTCGCACCCCATGTATGATGTTCTCACCCAACGTATCTATCAACACGAAGTGCGACTTCCAGCGTTGGGCGTCGTTATTCTTACCCCCGTCTCCAATAATGTCATTCTATAAATGAGGAGAACGCAGACGTTATGGCACTCAAACATAGTTCACGCATTGTTACAGGGGGCGTGCTATCCGCACCTGAAAAAGCAGTGCTACGGCAACACGGACGGCCCGCACTGCGTCGTTCACGAGGACGTATTAACCTGGGCCTGATCTCAATGGCGCTACCCGGCATTCTCGTCTTGTTAGTCATGGCCTACTTGCCGATGGCAGGCGTATTAATTGCCTTCAAGAATTACCTACCCTTTGAAGGCTTCTTTGGTAGTGCCTGGGTTGGTTTCCAGAACTTCCGTTTTCTGTTTGGGACGAGTGAAGCCTGGCGCATTACACGCAACACGCTCTTTATGAATAGTCTATTTATCATTTTCGGCACACTGGCCGCTCTCGGTGTGGGTCTGTTGCTCAATGAGGTACGTGATAGCTCCCGCTTGGCGTTCCTCCCCAAGATTTATCAGGCGGTGATCTTCTTCCCGTATTTGATTTCCTATGTGCTGGTGAGTTATTTTACTTACGCTCTGCTCAACAGTGACACTGGTCTGGTCAACCATCTGTTCGCCGTTATACACCTGTCGGCCATAGACTGGTTTAGCTCTCCACAATATTGGCCAGCTATTCTTACGCTTGTCTATCTTTGGAAGAACGTTGGCTTCACTGCGGTCATTTTTCTAGCTGGCATGGTTGCGATCAGCCCTGAATACTACGAAGCAGCGCGGATGGATGGGGCCAATGGGTGGCAACAGATGCGCTATATCACTATCCCTTTGCTTAAACCATTGATTATCTTGGTCGTCCTGCTAGCCATCGGGCGCATTTTCTACGCGGACTTTGGCCTCTTCTTTCAAGTTCCCAACAACCAGCCCGCGCTCTATCCGGCCACCGATGTAATTGATACCTATGTGTATCGAGCCTTAATTACACTCGATGACATTGGTATGTCTTCGGCTGCTGGCCTTTATCAATCTGTCGTAGGTTTCATCCTCATCTTCACGGCGAACTGGTTTGTTCGCCGTATCGAACCTGATCAGGCGGCCTTCTAAATCTTCGGTAAGCGTGTTACTGATTGCTGCAAACAGAGAACCCAGCAGCAAAAGGAGTTTTGTCTATGCGTTCACTGTCGAATCTTACACTGGTTGGTCGCTCTCGTCAACCACGGCCAGCCAGGCGCAAATCTCGCCCGCATGCCACATCCTCTGGTGTGCGCCGACATGGGCCGGTAGCTCATGTCCTCATTCACACCGTTCTAATAGTCCTGACAGTGATTTTTGCTCTGCCGCTCCTGCTCGTCATTTCAGGCTCGTTCTCCACCGAAAAGGACATCACGCTGTATGGCTATACGCTCATACCATTGCATTTCTCGCTGGATGCCTATCAATACTTGTTTGATAACGGTAGCCTCATCGTCAGCGGCTATGAGGTCACAATAGCGGTAACACTGATTGGCAGTGCGGCGGCTCTGCTCATCATGTCCTTGTTGGGTTATGTCATCTCGCGCCGAGATTTCCGTTTCCGCCGTGCGCTCTCCTTCTTTACTCTCTTTACCATGCTCTTCAATGGTGGATTGGTTCCGACCTACATTATGATGACGCAGCTTTTACATGTACAGGACACCTTACTGGCCTATATCCTGCCCTATTTGGTTGTGCCGCTTTACGTGCTACTCCTGCGTACTTATTTTGCGGGTTTACCCACAGAGCTACTTGAAGCGGCTAAATTGGATGGAGCTGGAGAATGGCGTATCTTCTTTCAAATCGTTGTTCCTATGTCCACCCCTGCTCTGGCAACCGTCGGATTGCTCATCATGTTGGTCTACTGGAATGACTGGTTCCAGGGGCTACTCTACATCTCTAACCCGCATCTGATGTCGTTGCAGTATCTGCTCTACCAGTTCTCACAGAATATCTTGATGCTCAATTCATCAGCTAGTCAGTCCAATGTGAGTACAGTGGTACTTCCAACCCAATCTGTCTTGATGGCGATGGCTGTCCTGGCTATTGGACCCATTATATTCGCATTCTTCTTTACGCAGCGTTACTTTGTACGCGGCATTACCCTGGGTGGCCTCAAGGGTGATTAACGTTCTCACCCGCATCTTTTCATCAACCATTGTCCATTTTTCTCTGGTGAACCACAACACAAAGGAGTATCTGTCATGTCTCAGCACGAACAGGAAGCTAATGGAATGGCTTCAGACCCACAAGGACTTTCTCGTCGTCGTTTCCTTAGCAGTAGCGGCAAGGCTGTCGCTGCGAGCGCGTTTGTGGGCAGTGGTGCCATTGGCACGCTGCTGGCTGCATGCGGCGGTAGCCCAAGCAGCACGAATGGCAAAACTACTGTGACCTATACCTTCGACGCCTTTACGCAGTTGCCAGACTCATCTCTGGTGGCACAGGCAATGAGCAATACGTCACAGTTTAAGAGCCTGAATATTCAGGTCGCGCTGAACCCTATCCAATCGGCAGCATACGATCAGAAGCTGCAACTGGGCTATGCAGCGGGGCAACCGTATGATGTGGTTTTTACGGCACCGTGGGTTAACACCTACACTACCAACGCGCAAAAGGGCAATTTCCTGGCCATTGATGCCCTGCTCCCCAAGTATGCTCCTGCGTTGTATAAGAGCATGCCGACCGCTTTCTGGGATGCTGTTCGTGTCAATGGGAAAATCTACGGCGTGCCGAATCAGAACTACTTTGCTTATGTGATGGGCGTCTTCATCAATAAGAACCTGGCAGAAAAGTACGCGGCCTATCTGCCAGCCAGTGACACGCTTGGCAGCTACAGCGATTTAGACCCCTTCCTGGACCAGATCAAGGCCCATGAGCCATCGGTCACACCGCTCTATATGGCTCAGAGTGGTCTTGATGGGGGATTCATCTTCAATAACATTGACTATGGCTTCGACTCTTTTGCTGGCAGTGCTGTAGCAGGTATCCGTTTCCAGGATCCACAACTCCAGGTACTCAACATTTTTGAGACACCTGAATTCCAGCAGGCAGTCGAGTTGCGCTGGGAGTGGGGACAAAAGGGCTATTTTAAGAAAACGCCCGTTCCCGCTGACCAGGGCGCAGTAGCTGTGCAGAATGGCCAATACGCGGTCCTATTTGGGCAGCAGGCCAAGCCCAATGATATTCCAGGCATTGAGGAACACTTTGGCATTCCACTGGTCATCAAAAAGGTAGGGCCGACCTTCCTGAGTACACAGAGTATTCTGCAAAATATGAATTCCATTCCGCGTACCTGTCCACATCCTGAGCAGGCGATGCAATTCCTCAATCTGGTCAATACCGACGCCCCTATCTTCAATCTGCTGTGTCATGGCATTGAAGGCAAGCACTATGTCTTCGTGAACCAAGCGGAGAAATTGATCGGCTATCCTTCTGGTGTCACCGCGACGAGTGATCGGTACAATCCTGCTACTGACTGGATGTTCGGTAATGAGCAAAATGGGTATTATACCGACCCTGGTAGCGTTGGTATTTATGCCGATATTCAGCAAGCCAATAACGCGGCACCGCGCTCGACTGCCTTTGGTTTCTCATTTGATCCCACTAATGTGACAACACAAATTGCCCAGTTAACACCAATTACTGGTGCTGTGGGAACCGGTTCCCTGTCTACTGCATTGCAGTATGGACAACTGAACCCGAATCAGCTGCCTAAATATCTGGCTCAAATCAGGCAAGCGGGAGGCGATCAGGTCGTGGCTGAGGCGCAGAAACAGATCAATGCATGGAAGCAGAAACAGGGCTGATCTCTCACTGGTGTAGGGATGTGATAGTGCATCACATCCCTACACTCTCAAATAAATATTGATATCCGATAGTTCGCAGGAGTCTCCTTCTTGGAAGGAACCACTGTCGGCCTTTCCAATGAAGGAAAGAAAGGAAAACAGGATCATGGGCGATGAAATCACGAGGCAACGTGGTATGCTGTTCAAGTACACCGGCGTGGGTGCAGGAGCAATCATCTTAGGAAGTGCGCTGGCCTCCCTTCCTCAAGCCGCCGAGGCCGCCACGTTTATCAAAGGAGTAGTCCTATGTCACAAGCAATCCAACTTTATCCGCATAATACGCAGGCAAAGCTTGATCGGGAAATTTTTCGTCATCCGCCCGCGGAGTATCGCGGTACGCCGTTCTGGGCATGGAATAATAGACTCAATCAGGCACAGTTGGAGCGCCAGATCAGCCAATTTAAGCAGATGGGCATGGGTGGGTTCCATATTCATGTGCGTACCGGGCTGGCAACAGAATATCTTAGCGCGGAATTTCTTGGTAAAT
>JAJZEJ010000417.1:0-4609 GCA_021828635.1 Chloroflexota bacterium | reverse complement strand
GTCCACCCTTCAGTTAATTTACCATTTCTACGCCTGATCCGCGTGTGTGTGGAAAAAGCACAAGAGGAAGGGCTGCTTGTATGGCTCTATGACGAAGATCGTTACGCTTCTGGCGCTGCTGGTGGCTTGGTGACAAAAGACCACCGCTTTCGAGCCAGACATCTGCTCTTAACGTGCTACCCTTATGGCAAATCACCCACATTCATGGGGCCAGGAACGAGCAAAAACCAGTCTTCACGCACTGAAAATGGGCGGCTCATTGCACGCTATGCTGTCGTACTCGACTCCAATGGCACCCTGGCTAGCTATCGCCGACTTTCAGAAGACGATTTGCCTCCTGACGAAGGTACGCTGTGGTATGCCTATCTGGAAATCGAAAATGAATCAGCCTGGTGGAACTATCAAACGTATGTGGATACCTTGAATCCGGCAGCGATACAACGTTTTATAAGCATCATGCATGAACGCTACGCTCAAACCGTGGGAGAATATTTTGGTGGGGAGATACCTGCAATTTTTACCGATGAACCTCAGTTTGCCAGTAAAGGTTTTTTGGCCTCAGCATACGACCAGCATGATCTTTTTCTGCCCTGGACAGATGATTTGCCAGAGACGTACTGGCAGATATATAAGGAACGTCTGGAGGATGTACTACCAGAAATTGTGTGGGAATTGTCCGCACACGCCGCTTCTCTCGCTCGCTGCCGCTATCACGATCATCTGACGGAGCGTTTTGCCTGTGCCTTTGCCGACACGCTTGGGCAATGGTGTCGGCAACATCACTTAATGCTCACCGGCCATATGATGGGTGAGGAATCGCTGTTCTCACAAACAATCAGGACGGGAGAAGCTATGCGTTCCTATCGCGGCTTCGATCTGCCAGGGATTGATATGTTATGTGATCGGCACGAGTATAATACTGCGAAACAGGCACAAAGTGCCGTGCATCAGTTTGGCCGACCAGGGGTTTTGAGCGAATTGTATGGAGTAACCAACTGGGATTTTGATTTTGCTGGTCATAAGGCGCAGGGAGATTGGCAAGCTGCACTGGGCGTAACCGTTCGCGTCCATCATCTCACCTGGCTTTCAATGGAGGGAGAGGCCAAGCGTGATTATCCAGCCTCGATTGGTTATCAATCGCCCTGGTATCAGGAATATCCACTGATCGAGAATCATTTTGCCCGTCTGGCTACCGTGTTGAGTCGTGGCAAGACGCGGGTGTGTGTGGGAGTAATTCATCCAATTGAGTCATTCTGGCTCTGTTTTGGTCCGCAAGCACAAACGGTTATCGAGCGCCAGGAACGTGAGCAGATGTTTCATGATTTGACAGAATGGCTCCTCTTTGGCTTAATCGACTTTGACTTTATCGCCGAATCCTTACTCCCCACCTTGAGCATGTCTGAGCAAAGCCCCCAGTTGAGCGTCGGCGCAGCATGCTACGATGTGATCATCGTTCCACCGATGCGTACAATGCGTGCAACCACGCTCGACCGGCTTGAGCTGTTTCAACAGGCGGGCGGCACACTGATCTTTATGGGCGAAATTCCCTCGCTGATGAACGCCGAGCCATCCGAACGAGCGCGACAACTAGCCCAAAACAGCCAGCAGATCGCTTTTACGCGAAGCAGTATTCTTTCGGCACTGGATTCTGTGCGTGAAATCAGCGTGCAGTTAAGCAATGGGCAACCGCCTGATACACTTTTGCATCAAATTCGCGTTGATGGCGATAATCGCTGGCTCTTCCTCTGCAATACAGATAAGCGAGATGCAAGGGATGCCTGTCACATAAAGATCAAGGGAAAATGGCAGTTACAGGTGATGGAAACCCTGACCGGAGAGGATTTTGCTCTGGCCTCTCAACTTGAGCAGGGATGGACCACGTTTACATGGAGCTTCCCTGCTCAAGGTAGCTTACTGCTCTCGCTCGAACCAGGGTGGACGGCGCAAGGCATTCTGCAAGAGCATCGGCAGTGGAATGAGCATAGTTTGTTGAGCGACCCTGTTCCGATCACCCTGGCGGAACCAAATGTATTGCTCTTAGATCAGGCTCGCTATTGTCTTGACAATGGTGAGTGGCAGAATGTTGAAGAGGTACTACGCATTGACAATCTGCTGCGACGGCATCTAGGATATCCACTCAAAACAGCATCTTTTGCGCAGCCCTGGACAGAAGCGCATATCACGGCGGAGCATCGCATTGATCTTACATTCACCATCTCCACAACCATACCGGTGTATGCTCCATCGCTGGCGCTGGAACGAGCGGAGCAGACAGTGATTCGCGTCGATGGGCAGATAGCGTCATCAAAAGCCAATGGTTGGTTTGTCGATGAAGCTATCTCGACGGTGCCATTGCCTGATTTAGCTGTTGGTACGCATGAAATAATGCTGACATTGCCCTATAATCGCAGAAGTAGCCTTGAGTGGTGCTACCTGTTAGGTGATTTTGGCGTTGAGGTGCGCGGCAGGCATGCACGTATCATTGAACCCGTTCGCTCTCTGGCCTTTGGCGATTGGACAAGACAGGGACTGCCTTTCTATGCTGGCAACGTCACCTACCATTGCACAATTGAAGGTGAGGAAAGAGAAACGGCTTTACGGGTACCTAAGTTTAGGGCTCCACTCCTTTCGGTATCGCTTGATGGGCAGATTCAGGGCAAGATTGCTTTCGCACCCTATGAACTGGAGCTTGGGCAGCTTGCTCAAGGAACGCATGCTCTTGATATTACAGCCTATGGCAACCGCATCAATGCTTTTGGTTGTCTACATAATGCTGATGAGCGAGCGACATGGTTTGGTCCCGATGCATGGCGTACCGAAAGAGATGCCTGGGCCTATGAATACCAGTTGAAAGCAATGGGCATACTTGCCGCACCCAAAGTATTGCTGTAATATTCAGCGTTTCAGGCGAATATCCTCATTGACAATTTGTAACTCGCCATAATAACGCGCCACCATCGGCGAATGACCTTTCCAGCCACCGGCTTTGGTGACGGCGATGGGGTCGGAGCCAGCGCGTATAGCACTGCGTGTCCACTCGTGGCGACCATCATAGCTTGTCAGGTTGATACGTTCGTCAGAGTTGGCGTTATCACCATATAGTTGTTGCCCAATCTCCAGGCCAATAGTGTGCAGGTGTTTGGCGAGTGCGCGAGTTGTTATCGGCGGTGTCCAGAGAGTACTAGGGTCATCTTCATCATGCTGCGTTGTATGATATGCAAGATCATCTTGCTGTTTTTGCACATAGAGTGCGTGATTAGGCGAAAAGGGACGCCGTCCACCACGCTTAGCTTCCTCAATTGCGGGTGTTGAGCGCGACACATGTTCTACCAACTCCTCATTTTTACGACTACGTACTAGCAATGGGGCATGGGACGAAGTATCTTTGCGATGAGATAGATAGCGGGTAAGCGCGACTTGAAGGCGTTGTGTTAGACGCGCCCGTTGTACATCGTGTGTTTTGTGGCGCGTAATCACCAGTGTGCCTTCGTCCATATTGAGATCGTGTATGCACAATGAAACCACTTCGCTAGGGCGCAAGGACAGGTCATACATCAGCAGAATTGCCACGCGATCACGCCAGCCCTGCGGTGTATTGGGGCGATTGAGCAATGCCTGAAATGCCTCCCGTTCTAAAAAAGTCGGCTCGGCTTTTTTCGGCCCAATGCGTGTAGGTATCTGCTGACGTTTGCGCCTGCCGTCAATGCGGGCGGCCTCGGCTCCGCGTATCTGTGTGAGGTTGGTAATCGCTAATAGTTGATCGGCGCTCTGGAAACCAGCCTGATGGGCCAGTTTGGCGTAGAGTTTAATCACACTCAAATGGTCGTTAAGTGTCTTAATGCTGTAGCCGCGCTCGCGCTCCCAACGCAGGAAGAGCTTGACCAGGCCAAAGGTGATGGCTTGCCACAGACGTGGCTCTTCAGCCAGATGGAAAGAGAGCGCGAGGCCAGCAGTTGCTTGTAGGAAGGCCATGAAATTGGAGAGTGAGGCAATCTCCTTGCGTACCGTATTCCAGGCTTTGGCTTCCTGGCGCTCTGTAAAGAGGTTAACGCGCACATAGGCATCGGCGGCCTGGGCCAGATGCGCGAGTACCTGAGTCTCAATGGTCAGTAGCTGGCGTGCTTCCCGTATGGCAACCGCTTCATCATCCGATAGCAGGACAGGAATGTTGCTATCAGCCTCTCTTTCCTCTGCTAAATCTATGCGCAATTCCTCACTCTTTGGTAAACGAGAGCCGCTGAAATATGCTTGGTAGCGATTGGACCACTCTGGGTTCATTTGTGGTTGTAATGACATCGGTTCCCTCCGAACTGGATGTATTTCACATTTTTTTCCAGTATCTCACATTTCTCTCCAGACCAATTTGCCAACTGGAATTGACCCGATTTTGGGTATGTGTGGCACAGTGTTACCCTCATTGGGTTCTGTCCTTCGCCAAGTTCTGGACGATAGAGAGGATCGCGTCTGTCTGTGCTTTCATCAGTTGCTCTAAGGCAAAAATCTTCTTATCCTGATCGTCGAGGTGCTTCATCACTGCTTCGATGTCTGCATATGTCTTCATGGTCGTCGCATAAGCCTCATCCGATTGAAGTTCTGACTTCCGTCCAAG
>JAJZEJ010000311.1 GCA_021828635.1 Chloroflexota bacterium | reverse complement strand
TGGGAAAACATGAGAAAAAAGTTATCTCAGATAAATGTTCATTCTCCATACCAAAGCGGAGAACAGCCTTGCCGCTTTGCATATCCCAGAGCGTCAGTCGCTCACCATCTCTATTCACAAACCATGTACCGAAACGAGAAAGAGCCAGATTAATACTGAACATTTCTCCAACCGGCTTTTTCTCAACAAGTTCCTCGCGGACAATATCCCAGATTTCAGGATAACTACCATCAGGTACTATTACTATTTGTTGGTTATCCGAAGTGAAAACCATATCCAAAATGAAAAACTTACTATGTCTCAAAAATGCAGTAAACTGCTTAGTAGCAATATCCCATATATGAACACCAAACCTCTGGTTTATCGCAAGCAATGTACCGTTGGGCGAAAAGGTGATTGATGAGATGATTGGTGAGATAAACTTGAACTCTACATTAATAACATGAATCGCCTCTTCAAACCCCAAGTCGATGAACTGAATCACCTCTCCATTATTGCTATCCCATAGGTAGACTTCTTTATTGTTATAACCCGCTGCAACGCGAACACCATCTGGCGCATAACTCACACATTCTACCGGAGCGTAGGCATGAGCATTTAGCAAGCGTAAGAGCTGTCCGCTATTGACATCCCACACACGCACGATGCCGTCGGCGCAACCGGTGACAATCGTGCGTCCCTCGGGAGCGTAGGCCACGCAGGTTACTTCGTCGGGATGCAGGAACTCACGCAAGAGGGCAGCATTCTCCGCGCCCACGCGCTCAGTCTGGCGCAACCAGCAAGCCGGTTGCCGCGTGGCTGATAGCGTGTAACCCTCTTCAATGGCGTGGTTGTAGAGTTGTTGATAGAAAAGCGCGGGAAGTTGGTCGGGCCAGAGCGCACTGTTGCCTAGCAGGGAACTATTCCGCGCCAGCCAGTGTTCAATACGTGCGAGCAGATCGACCTGACCAGTAGCAAGTTGCTGTATAAGAAGCGTGGCATAGCGGCTCACCTCCTGCACGCGCTCAAACAGTTGCCAGTAACCCCAGACACGGGCGCGACGCTCCAGTTCGTTCAGGTCGGTGAACGCAGTCGTCAAGCGTTGCCATGCTTCTAGCAGGCACAGCTTATCGCTCTCATTCTGTGCCACGAGCGTTTGCCCAAATTCACGCAGCAGAGCATGCAGGCGCAAGGTAGAACCGTTCGCATCTAGCTCGACCAGGCTCAAACGTTGCAATTCATCACGTGCCTTGCCCAATGGCTCGAGGATGGTGTTCTCTTCGCCCAAGCCAGATGTGATACCAAGCAGCCAGAGCGGGATCGGCACGGCTTCGGGGAAATAACAAGCCAGCTTGAAAAGCAGTTGCGCGTTAGAGTCAAGCACCTTATCCCAACTTGTCAGGAACACGCCGAAAAGCCCGCGCCGTTTGGGATCGTGTTCCAGCGTGATCGCCAGTGTTCCCTTTTCCTGCAAGACCTGCTGTAGATGCTGCATCGTTAATAATGAATCCTTTAAGAGAGGGGCTAGCATGACGAGTGCCTGTGGCAGATTATCAACCATGTGGCAAATAGCACACGCCGCCTCGGCTTCGGCAGGCTCCGCACTCTCAAGATAGTCCACTCTGTGGGACAGGAGCAGGCGGAGAGCAGCCGCCTCGGAGAGCTTCGTCACATAATGCATCCTGAATGCAGGCGGCGAAAAGTTAGTGCGTGTGGTATAGAGGACGGTGCAGCGTATCGCTTGACCGGCAAGAAATGACAACAGATGAAGCACAAGCTCAGGCTGCTCAACGTTGTCCAGTACGAGCAGAGCATCAGGATGGGAGGCGAGATAGCGGCAAAGATGACGGGCGCGGCGTTCCTGAAAGTCTGGGAGCGTAGTATCATCATCAGCAGGTAGATAATCGGTCTTGAGTGCGAGTGTGGCAAAGTGCTGTAGCCATGCCTGCTCCGTTGTGCCAGTAGCGGGCGTCCAGAAGACACCACCGGAGAAACGCTCTTGATAGGCGTGCGCAAACTCTGCCGCGAGGCGTGACTTACCAATACCGCCTAATCCCACAATGCCCACAACGCTTGTAGAACCTGCTGCACGTGGCGCAAAAACCAGCCGTTCCAGCGCCGCGAACTCACCCTCCCTGGGCTGGAACTCGTTTGACCAACCCAATCCCAGATAAGATTCGGGGCGCTCCTTCGTCATCGCACTAGCGTGATGCTGGCGGCGCAATGCTTCAGCCCGCTGCTCATAGCGTGCAAGAATGCAATCCCTGCTGGCCGAGTCACCCGAACGAGCGGGTTTCTGTCCCTCTGGCATCACTCTTTGCAGATAATCCTCGATGCGATTCAGGCTTACTTCACCATCTGCATCAATATTGATAACCTCATCAACATCTCCCTGCAACGCGGGCAGAAGATAGTGCGTCATCATGCCATGTGTCTCCGACTCGCCCGTCGTTTGATTATGACCCGTTGCGGCCAAAGCAAAACGTAACCCACCACGCCGTGACTCACTGGCCTGACCAGGTGCGCCGATATACTTTCTAATTCGAGCCTGCAACTCCTCCCAATACGTGTCGGGAGCAGTAAGCCCCATATTGCCTGCATAGCAGCAATCTAGTATCAGCAAGACTCGCCCTGCATTTGTACGAATATAAAGT
Organism: Chloroflexota bacterium; assembly: GCA_021828635.1. The sequence goes on along the minus strand of JAJZEJ010000311.1, from coordinate 252 downwards.
TTATCTCGTAACCATTGCATAGAGAGATGTAAATCTTCAGCATCCTCTACATCTCGCAAATTAAAATCAGAGCTACCCAGGTAAATCTGGAAGAGATCATCCAGTGGTGAACGACGTTCGGGTAAGCCATGCCCAGCAAAGTAGAAAAGCAGAAAATCGTCATCACCTCTATCACGCATCAAATCGAGTAGCGCCTTCTTAATTTCATTGCTGGTTGCCTTTTCACCGAGCAAAAGATGAAGAATCTCAAAA
>JAJZEJ010000477.1 GCA_021828635.1 Chloroflexota bacterium | reverse complement strand
TTGAGGTTAACCGGCTATGTCTCTTTTATCCTGAAGTAAATCAGCGCCATGTAGGCCCTGAAGAACTTAAATATTCTCATTACATGACTCGTGAAATTCAAATTCCTCTGATCGCCCAGATATTTGACTGGACAAGCAAAACCCACAACCCGTTTGAGCTACCTAATCTCCTTGATAAGGGGCTGGAAATAAAGGATTGTATTTGCCAGTATATCTATATTCGTTATAAAGATAACCTGTACGGTCCCATAAAAGTCGAGCTAGATGACGACCACTTCAAACCCACTGAATATATTCATAGCAACAGTGCCGGAGGCCAGAAGTTGTTGGCCTCTGTTTATAAGATGCCAAAGTATAGCGTCCTTCAACTTGGAGATACTCCTCGTTCGTTCCATTGTCTCGACGCAAGCATTTTAGAATCTCCTATTGACCAAGTAGATTGGTCGTTATCACAAGTAGTTATAAAACAAGTTTTACAAGCTAGAAAAAGCATAGATAATAAAACAGCCGAGAAGATCAATTTAGTGGATAAGTCTATACGAGAATTGACGCAATTCAACAGTTACAAGGGACCAGATATTTTACATATTGAGCAGGCCACCCTTCAACGAGCGCATCATATAGTGCAAAACCAAATAAAAAATGTACAAGAGGTACAGTCCTTACTTGAGGATTTACCAGCCAATCATCCCTACTTGAAATCTGCTATCGAGCAAGAAATTCAACGCACAATGGCTGATATTCAACGTGAGGCAGAGAAGCGTGTACAACCACAAATAGCAGAACATCAGAAGATACAGAGCGAGGTACAACAGGCTGAAGCACAACTGGCAAAGACAAAAGCAGCAATTATTGAAGCCAAGAAAGAATATGAGCAACTTCAAGTACAAATTAACCAGCTACAACCTATACAACATTTTGTGGGTATAGGAAACATTATTGATTGGCATCCTGATGACCGCGCCCAAGGTATACACGGAGACCTATCTCAATTGCAGCAGAAATTCTGGATACGTCGTGCTACTCAGGCAGGTCTTCAATCAAAAGATATGCTTGCTCCTATCGCGGCTCTATTGGCAGGTTTCATCCCCATTGTCAACCGATCTACCGCTAATGCATTTCTATACATTATTGGGCAAGCCGTTACGAACAATCGAGTATGGACGGTGCCGGTTCCCGTAACAGCCATTACTCCGCTCGATCTGTTTGGCAGCATTGAAGTTGGCAGACAAATATTTATTCCGGTCGCTGGTGGATTGGCCGATATTGTTTTGCAGGCCAGAAGACATCCAGAGGAACTGGCTCTCGTGCTATTGGAAGGCATTGATCGCGTTCCAGGCATGCCAGTTTACGCGCCACTGCTTCAACAGTATCAGGCACATACAGAGACACAGGCATCTTTATCTCAGATAGCGCCGCTCAATCTCTTTCATCCACGCGCACTCGCGCCCGATGATCCATATCAGGGACTAGCATGGTTTAGCTGGCCGCGCAACCTTCTCCTTATGGCAACACGGGATAAAGGTCTGACCAGTCTTCCTATGCCTACTTCCTGCGAGCCATACGTTGTCCATCTGGAGCGCCTGAATCAAGAGCCAACGAACACTCAGCGCCAACAAGACTCCCTGTCGCCTTCGCATGTCTCTCTGGAACAGTGGCAACAATGGCAACAAACAATATTACATAATGTGGGGAACAGTACAGAATACTCGGATACATTGCATGGCAGGCAGAAATTATTTTACTGTGTATTAACTATGCTACAAGTAAATCATACGGATATTGCAGTCATACTCAAGCATCTCTGGCCTAAACAGTTTAATGATGCGCACACAGAACAAGATACACAAGGAAGGCACTAATGATAATGAACGCTCAACATTCAGTCTGGGAAGGCCCATTGTCCACGACGGAGGTCGCCAGCCAGATACGCCAGATTCTCTTAGGCTCGAAAGGTAAAAGCGCATCAAATGAAGCATTGTGGGCAGAGGCTATGCGCACTGCTGTATGGCTCCTGAATGCTACAAACCAGCACGGGCATATTCCAGATATAGGAGCTTCGACAAAACAGGTTTTGATGCATGCACGCCAGCTACTGGAACCACTCTACAATGAAAGCAAAGATCATGCACAAAATGGTGTCTCAGCCACTGATGAAGAGCAGATGCAAGAGATCGAACGCGACCGGCTAGATGCGTTAGAAGATCAGGGCGATCTATTTTCTCTACCAGGTGGATACTGGCTACCCGCTCCACCGCATCTTGTGCCGCTAACCGATACAGTGTATGTACTTGTAGGCGGTATACCAATCAGCATACTTCCTGAGTTACAGCCCCACCTGCACCTGCATGGCAGTTTTCGGCATATCGAATGTACAGCATCAACCAACACCCCACCAACAACACAGTTCCTCGAATCGTGGCAGTTTCAATCGTTGCAAAATTGGCTGGGGTCAACACCAGCCACATTACAACAGATGATCGATGATTTTCGCGCTCATTCTTTACAACCAGTTAGTTTGCAAGAATCGGTTAGCCGTACTATAGAAGCCTACGTTGGTCAGATCAACAAACCGCAAGCACTGCGCTGGCGAACACTTGACAGCGTGAATAGTGGCCGCTACTTGCTGAGAACACAAGTAAAGTGGGGAAAGAGACAATACAGCATTGGGCGCGTGCAAAATCATTTTCTTACTGAACAGAGTGAAACGTTGCAATTCACGGACATTCGGCGACTCTGTTATGCGCTTGATTATCATAGCAACACACCCACCACTGTAGAATGGCAACCTACACAGGAAAAGCTTATTTTGCATAGCGAGCTACCGATATATGAACGCAAATATTTAGCCTCAATCGCTGTTTTATACATACCTCAAGAGCGGTA
>JAJZEJ010000390.1 GCA_021828635.1 Chloroflexota bacterium | reverse complement strand
TCATCGACGAGCAGAATCAGAATCGTACTCTCAGGCATAGTAGCGACATGTTCGGACAGCGTTTTCTCGAAGGCTGCACGGGTGGGCGGACCACTTTTGGCGCTTTTCTTGCCGCGCTTGCCTTTACTCCCCTTCGCCTCAGCCTCACTCGCCGCCACAGAGGAACTGGATGCCTCTCCAGTTGCCTCGCCACGTTTGCGTTTCGGTAAACCCTCAACGATCACGAGGCGCTGTTCGGTCAAGAAAGGCATCGTCGTTGTCGTAATCAACAACGTGGTCAGATCAACCTCGGCCCCATTATAGCTATCCTGGTTATACTCAAAATCGCCCTGCTGTCGCAATTTCTTGAGTTGTTCGCGGCTACTGAACTCGTCATCGCCGTGTAACAGATAAAACATTACTCTTCTAGCGAGCTACGGCGGCGATAGTCATTGCTGTTCGCACGCGCGACAAGCAGATCAACGATAATACCAAAACTAAGCGCCAACGCGCCACAGAAGAAGATTGAGCCAAAGAACACGGCGGCAGGATTGGCATTGGGCAATGGTGTATCATAAATGAGTGTGCCAACCCAGCCAAGAATAATCAAAAAGCCCACTACTCCACCGACCAACGCACCAATCACGACAGCGAGCCAGTTCTTTACCGAGCTAATCCAGAACGCGAGAAACAGCGCAATTGCCAGGGCAATAATGAGACCAAAAATATCACCGATAAAGATACCACTACTGGGATCAAAATTCAATGTTGGCATACGTAAAAAGCCTCCTAAACAAGCACATGGCATTCTGTAGACTTCCGTGGATGCCATGTGAACAATCATAATCCAATACACGTCCAATTATACGGCAGTTCTATTAGCCCTGGCAATAGGCACATCGGCCCACCAGCCTTATCCTCCATGAATGCTGATTTCTTTCTGACGAGCATAGCGCCAGACTTCTGCGGAATCGGTGATTCCCTGATCTCGTGCTTCCTGCATCCAGGCACTCATTTCATACTTATTCTGATAGAGGCGGTTCCCACAAAATATTTTGCGTTGGGCGAAAGCTCCTGGTGTTGTTTGTATGAGTCGCTATCGAACCTTTGGATTATTTGCTTGTTCAGCATACCACCACGGTGTTTCCAGCATGTAGTATGGATCGTGAACCCATTGTGGGCAAGGAACAGCATAGCGTTCACAGAGAAATTCGACAGTGGTAGCACAAAACACACTCCAACGATGAGTAAGCTCCGTATTCTGTATTGGTCTGATGAGCGGTTCACTGACTAATGCAACTCGTTTATCTTTAGCATACCCATACTAGGCGTTGCGAAAGTTGCCCAACGCAATCCACGGTTCCTCCCCTGCACAAATCTGCCGGTACGCCTGAACCATAGCAACACAACAGTCGCGGTCTTAAACTTCGACTCACTTTGAGAAAATGCGTGAGACATGCTTGTTCGCTCTCTGCAAGCAAAGCTTCCTCGTGTTGGACCTGTTTAGAAAGTAGTACCCCTTTCTCTTCCGCTTTTTTTTAGCTGTGCCAAACTCTGATCCAGCGCCTCTAACGCTTGATATCCTTTCAATCCAGGAAAGTCAAATGGCAGTTTGCCATCCAGATGGCAACTGGCTTGTGCTGCTCGCACATACTCAGACAGCACGCTCAATTGTTCTTGCTCTTGTTGCGTCTCTTCCCCTGTTTCTACTGTCAATGCCGCCAGGCGACGCTCGATTTGAGGGCAGAGAGGGCGCAACTTGGCTGTGATCGCTTTGCGGAGCTTGGCTCGCAAGGCACAGTACGCTTCAAAAAGATACATCACATTACAGAGGTATACCCTTACCGTTCTCCTTGCTTGCTATGTTACCATCATCTTCAATCCAGGGGCGCGTCTGCCAAGTGTTCCATCCAGTAGTGGTGTGTTTTGGCAACAACCGTGATGACGTTTTTGATCTCTTTTTCCATGCGGAAGTCTGGGCCGACGGGCAAGAACAACACCGCGTTTTCACGCCGCACACAGATATTCTCTACGATAATAGCGCGTAAGAGCCAGAGAGCCATCTCCTCATCCTCACATTGCACGCCAATCCAACCCAATCGCTCACTGCGCACCACAGGCAATCCAGTAACCAGGCGCAAGCCACGTTCGACTTCTGCTAAGACTCGTTCGTAAGCTGGTAGGTTCGCTCGTACTTCGTCAGGAGGCACAGGTTCTAACAGCGTATCCCGATGTGGAGGGCCACCAGCCAGCGCGAGATCACAAAAAGTCGTCCACATCTCGTCCCAGGCTACCTGACCGGTCGCCGTATAGCGCATAGGGGCCGTTCCCATCGGGGCCGCACTGACCTTCCTTCCACCCTGATAGCGTGGCGGAAGAATATTCGCACGCGCATTCGACGCCGACCGGCATTGAGCTGTGTTGCGCCCCTCAATATCGGCAGAGCTGACTGGAGGAACATAGATATCAGCATCACACCAGTCTATTTCGGTGATCTGGCCGCCAACGATAGTGAACATGGTAGCAGGGTCACTCCATGTGTGGTATTTCCCTTCAGGCAATTCTGCAAAGACCGCCGCGAACACGGGCCGACCGCCAATTCTTCGTTCCAGCACATCAGTGTGAATTCTCTTTGCCGCAGGCACATTTTGCAAGCTTACATCAATCTGCCATCCGCGCATAGACTCTTTTGTATAAATAATTAATGCCCCAATATCATCACCGATATCCAACACAATGTCGTGATGAACTCGTTCAACATATTGCTCGACCACTGTATTGCACTCCCTTCGCCAATACGGACGCGGTGAACCGGTCCCTACATCTTCATAGATAAAAATGGTGTAGGAACCGGTTCACCGCGTCCGCCTTTCCCAAGCATTCATCACGCCCAAGCGCGGACGGACG
>JAJZEJ010000341.1 GCA_021828635.1 Chloroflexota bacterium | reverse complement strand
TTGGTCTAGGTCTGATGGGCAAACCGATGGCTCATAATCTCCTCAAGACGGGTTTCCATGTCACCGTCTGCAATCGCAGTCGCCCCGCTATTGATGTGCTGGTCGCGGAGGGAGCGGTCGCGGCAACCTCTCCTGAGCAGGTAGCCCAACAGAGCGATATTGTGATTACTATGCTACCCGACACGCCCGATGTCGAGGCGGTCATCCTCGGTGAGCGGGGCATTCTCGCGGGAGCGCACGAAGGGCTACTCATGATCGATATGAGTAGCATTTCACCACTCAGCACCGTCCAACTTGCCACCACGCTTGAGCAACACGGCGTTGCCATGCTTGATGCGCCGGTTAGCGGCGGCGATGCTGGTGCTATCGCGGGAACGCTCTCGATCATGGTTGGTGGGCAAGAGGCCGATTTTGAGCGGGCGCGTCCCGTCTTCTCCGTGTTGGGCAAAACCATTACGCTGTGTGGGCCACATGGCGCGGGCCAGACCGTCAAAGCCTGCAATCAAGTCGTTGTCGCCCTCATCATCGCGGCAGTCTCCGAAGGTCTCGTGCTTGGTTCAAAGGTTGGTGTGCGCCCAGAGATTCTCTTGCAAGTTTTGAGCGGCGGATTGGCACAGAATCGCGTTATGGACCTGCGCGGCCCCACGATGATTACACATCACTTTGAACGAAGCGGTAAGGCGCAATTTCATCGCAAAGACCTGGGTATCCCCCTGCAACTCGCTCATGCTTACGATGTATCGCTACCACTGACCGCCCTGGTCGATCAATTCTTCACCACACTCGTGGCCCACCAGCAGGGCAACCTGGACCATTCGGCGCTCATGCTCGTGATTGAGACGCTCTCAAACTATCTGCCAATTGCACACACGTGAGCCGTACTACGTAATTCTATTTTTATCGCTCCCCGATCACAACCCAGCGGCGCTCATATTCGCCGCTATAGGTTGTGGTGGGACGAATCAATTCATCCTCGGCGTATTGTTCGAGGATGTGCGCGATCCAACCACCAGTGCGAGCAATGGCGAAAAGCGAGGAGAAGATCGGTGATTCAAGGCCGATGCCGTGCAGGACGAGCGCGGTATAGAACTCGACGTTGGTTTTGATGCTGCGTCCAGGTTTATCCGCCTCTAGCTCTTGCAGAATGACCCGCTCAACGGTCTGGGCATCATTGTAAAGGGCCACGTTGCCTGTTCCCTCGTAGAGTTTGCGGGCAGCCGCGCCCAGCACATCGGCACGGGGGTCGCGGACACGATAGACACGATGGCCGAAACCCATCAGGCGCTCGTGCGCGGCCAGACGGGCTTTGACCCAGGCGCGTGACACATCCTCGACACTCTTGCCGGAGCTAGCTGCTGTGTTGCGAATCTCGAAGACCATATCAATCGCGGGGCCAGGTGCGCCGCCATGTAGTGGTCCCTTGAGCGAGCCAATCGCGCCGACGATAGCGGAGATCATGTCGGAGCGTGTGCTGGCAATCGAGCGGGCGGTGAAGGTCGAGTTGTTCATACCGTGATCGATGACGGTGTTGAGGTAGGTATTGAGTCCACGGACAGCAGCAGGGGTGGCCTCTTCGCCGTTGAGCATATACAAGAAGTTGGCAGCATGCGAGAGTTCGGGATTGGGCGCGATTGGCTCCTGACCATGCAGAAGACGCCAGTAGGCCGCGACGATCACAGGGAAACGCGCAACCAATCTTGGAGCGCGTTGCAGGCATGCCTCGCGGGCAAGATTATCGACATCGCTGATGGCCAGTGCCAGCGTATCAACGCCCATGCGCAACGCATCCATCGGATGCAGTTTGCTTTGAGCCGCCGCACGCAACACATGCAATGTCGTCTCTGGCAACATGCGGTTTTGCACCAGTGTCTGACTGAAATTATCAAGTTCTTGCTGATTGGGGAGAGAATCGTACCAGAGCAGGTAGAGCATCTCTTCATGCGCTGCGACCGATGCAATTTCTTCAAGTGGAAAGCCTGCAATGACGAGTTTGCCCGCGTTCCCATCAATCATCGACAGGTGCGTCTCGGTGAGAACGACATCACGTAGTCCACGTTTTATCTCTGCCATAGAGCCAATCTCCTTTTATATGGGTGTAAGCGATCATTACCGTTCATGCAATGGGACAAATGGTATGTGTAGAGAGCCCGTATATTCGGCATCGGGACGAATCAGGCGATTGTTACGCGCCTGCTCAAGAATATGCGCGGTCCACCCGACAATGCGACTGACGGCGAAGGTTGGAGAGAAGAGATCGCCGGATAATCCCATCGAAGAGAGCAGGACCACGGGGTAAAATTCGACGTTGGTGTAGAGGCGGCGACCGGGTTTCTGCTCTTCGAGGAGGACAATCACCAGCTCTTCGACACGCCGTGCCAGGGCGAAACGCTCTGGATCGAGGTGTCGTGCAACCTCACGCAGCTCCGTGGCACGCGGGTCTTCGACTTTATAAATACGATGACCAAAGCCCATCAGGCGTTCACCGCGTGCCATCGCTTCACGCAACCAGGGTTCGGCATTGTCAATGCTGCCAATAGCGGTCAGCATCTCAAGGACGCGCTGAGGTGCGCCACCGTGCAGTGGTCCCTTCAAGGCACCGAGGGCCGCAACCACTGCTGAGACCATATCGGCCTCGGTGCTGGCAACGACACGGGCGGTAAACGTTGAAGCGTTCATCCCATGATCGGCATGCAAAACGAGATAAGCATTAAATGCCTGCACGTATAGTTCCCCTGGTAGCTCACCCGTGAGCAGGTAGAGAAAGTTCGCGGCATAATCCAGGTCGGGGCGCGACACGAGCGGCTCGTGTCCTGTGCGCAAACGGTGAAAAGCGGCCAGGAAAAGCGGCAGGCGTGCGGTGACAGCGATGGCTTGTTCGAGGGTTGGCTT
>JAJZEJ010000605.1 GCA_021828635.1 Chloroflexota bacterium | reverse complement strand
CAGGTATGGGAGGATATCCTCCGATGCCAATAACGCCAGTGATCCCTGGAGACCAGGTACATGAGAGGAAAGGCAAACAACAAAAAGCAAAACCACTTTTCGACCCTGAGAAGGATGGTTTGCCACCGCCTGGTTGGACACACGTCGCAGATTTGCTTGCGCCCGCTGCAGTGCAGGAACGTCCCGATTGTGTGCTGGTGGATGGAGAGTATCTGCGTTTTTTCGCCATTGTTGGCTATCCACGTGAGGTGCAAATGGGGTTTTTGGCTCCGTTGCTCACGCACGATGAGAGTGTGGATGTCAGTATCCATGTCCACATGCAAGAGCCGACAGCAATGCTCCGTCGCTATCGACGGCGCAAGGCAGAGTTGCATGCCTCCAAACGTCTGGCTATCAAACAAGGGCGCGTAGACAACCCTGATGAGCAGGTCGCCTCCGACGATGTGGAACGGCTTCTGCTGCAAGTAGCGAAACGCGAGGAGATGCTCTGTGAGGTTGGTTTGTATGTGCAGATACGTAGCAAAAAGATAGATGACCTGCAGATGCGCACAGACCGCCTGCTGGCGCTTTGTAAACATTTGCAGGTTGTAGCCCATCCAACCACTTTTGAACATGTGACCGCTTATCAGGCGATGCAGCCCTGGGGGGACGACCGGCTCAAGCGCACGACGCTCCTTGATACGTTGAGTGTGGCCTATGGGTTCCCGTTTCTCTCCACTGCCCTCGTGATGGCAGGTGGAGTGCTGGAAGGCGTAACGGCGGCAGGTGAGCCAGTCATCATTGACGATTGGGCCGATGACCTAGATAATCCGCATCGTTTTCTTGGAGCGGTGACGGGGGCTGGCAAGTCCTACATGTGCAAACTCAAGATTATGCGTGAATTGCTCATGCGCTACTACGAGGGAATGCGGCATGAGGGTGTGCAAATTGCGGTGATTGACCCTGAACGCGAATATGAACGACTCTGTACCGAATTACATGGTACCCTCGTGCGACTAGCCCCTGGCAGTACGCAACACCTCAACCCTTTTGATCTGCTGCCGCCAGGAGGGGCGATTGCTTCGTACTTGGCCTATAGCCGAGGAGACCGTCTCGCCGAAAAGGTACAAAGCCTGCATGCACTTTATGATTTGATGTTATCGGATAGAGGGCCAACCACCGTTACTCCTCTTTCAGTACGCGAGAAAGGTTTGCTAGATCGAGCTACCTATGAGGCATATCGTCGCAAGGGTATCACCGCCGATCCTGCGACACATGGCTTCGCGTCTCCGGTGTTGCGCGATTTGTATGAAGTGTTGAGTGATGGCGCAGCAGGCAAAGATGAGTATGGACTGTGCGACCGGCTGTATCGCTATGTAGAAGGGAGTCTCTCCAGCACGTTTTCTGCTCCGACTGATGTGCGTTTGGATGCCCGATTGGTGGTTTTCGATATTCGTGACATGAGTGGTGAATTGCGCCCTATCGGTATTCTCTTGATTGCCGAGTGCTTGTGGACACACGTTCTCACCTATCCGCGACCGCGCGTTCTCTATATCGACGAGGCATGGTCGTTGCTCGAACATCCCGAAGGCGGACGCTTCTTAGCTGATCTGGCCCGACGCGCACGGAAACGCTACCTCCGGTTGGTGACAATTACGCAATCGCCGGAGGTGTTTGTCAATGACAAACATGGAGCGGTGATTGCGGGAAATGCCTCTACGAAAGTACTCAAGAGACAAGATCGCACTTCGGCACAGGCGGTTGCTACCCGCTTCGGTCTCACGCGCACGGAGCAGCATGCGCTGACGGGCTTGCAGAAGCCGGAAGCTTTGCTGCTGGCAGGAGGAACACGGCTCATTGTGACAGTGGAAGCCAATTCACTCGAACATCAACTTGCTACGACCGATCCTCGTGAATTGATGCAGGTACAACAGGCTCGGATGGAAAAAGATGAACAACCATCTTTTTCCATCACCTCTGTGTCTGCTAAAGAACGGGCGATACAGTGACGAGGTTCCATCTCGATGGGACGTTTTGCTTCGATTCGATTGGTATCAACACCGCAGGTAACGTGAGCTACTGACTCGTTTTGACTTTTTGTCGAATGAATTCTTGATAATTTAATAGAAATAGAAATAAAAGGAGTGGACGCCTATGCCTATCAGGCATCAACAGCAAGCAATGCCAGTTGCGGGTCGTCACCTGCACGACCAGGCAGAGCATGTCACACAACCGTTGCCTCTCTACGAGCTATCCTCTACAGGTGGTGCTGGAGGGGCGGCGCGGGTGATCGCTGGTGGGGGAACCTCATACCGTTCCTTACGGGCGCTGGAAAATACAATAGCGTCGCTGGCTCTCAAAAAGCAGCCTATCGCTTTGGAAATTGCTGGAGACACACATAGCCTGAGTTTCCAGATACGAGCCAGCACCCCAGAGGCGACTGCACACTTGCGAAGCCAGATACAAGCACTCTATCCGCAAGCGCGAATTGATTTTCTTCCTTCCCAGGATGACCCCTTGCGACTCGAACAAGATGAGGCTCTCACCGTAGTGGAACTGGCGGTACGTGGACAATCGTATCTTTCCTTGCGCACGCTCGATGCACGGAGCTGGAATAGTGCCATGCGTGATACGGTTGTAGGAGATGATCCGCTCCTTGCTGTCCTGGGAGCGTTCCAGCGTCTTCCAGATGATATTCGAGTGATCTCGCAACTGGCGCTGGTTCCGGCTTCGCCACGGTGGACACGCCCTTATCTGCACACGATTCAAGAATCAGAACAGAGGCGAAATTGGACTCAGCCGGTAGGGAAATATAAGAACAGCAGTAGACCATCAATGGCCCTGATTATGGGATTAGCTCTTCTGGTCGTCCTTGCTCTTCTCGAACGCAGATTCGGTGCCTATTTGTTCCCGCTTGTGCCATCCTGGTTCAAACAGGACGTGCTGGATGCTGTGCAGGGCCACTTGCCCGTCTTGACGGCACCCCAGGTGACGTTGCTTGTAGCAGGAGCCGCAGGAGTGTTCGTCTTTGTCTTTCTTGTCAGTCGTTTGTGGGTACGTATCGAGAAGGGGGGAACCACTCCACCGATCTACGACCGTCAGGCAGTGAGTGAGAAGGCTAAGAAGGCAGCGTACCGCGCCCGGCTCCGTCTTATGGTGATTGGTAAGGTTGAGCCACTTGTTTTGCCTGATATTCAGACAAAGCCAACGTTCAGCGAGATGAAAGCATGGCTTCGTTACCTCTACCGGTGGGCCTGGACACGCCTTACACAAAGACAAAAACGACAGGAGATCGCAGCCCAACTGGCTGCTGCCTATCGGCAGTATGAAAACCCGATGGGCAATGTGCTGGTACCTCGCGTTTGCCATTTGCGCCACGCACATGTGCTGGCCCGATCTGAGCAAGATGATATCCAGGCGGCCAACCTCACGCACCAGAGAAGCGTTCAAGCTCACCCTGCCGTCTCTCCTTCTTCAATGCTCGTTAGCGCGGCAGCGAGCAGCCGCAGTTATCTCTCTGTAGGTTTCCAGATAAGAAGGTTCCTGTCCCATCTCCTGCTAGGGCGTGCGCAGTGGGAACGAGATATAGCCACGTCGCCTTTGTACCTGTCAGTAGAGGAAATCGCGGCACTGTGGCACCTCATCTCCGATCAGGATGCCCCCGATATTGCCGGATTGGAACGTGGCCTAGCACGCAGTCGCCCGTTGCCCAGGCAGCTTGTAGCGTCACACACGCTCTTGCCATACCGCGTAGGAGAATGTCAGCATGCTGGACAACACTGGTCAGTCTTTGCCCCAGCCGATCTCTTCTGCCAGAATAGCCTGCTGGTAGCAGCGACTGGCAAGGGCAAGTCCACGCTCCTCTCGCATATGGCGTTGGCCTATTTTAGTCATACGCAGAACGGACTCTTCTTCATGGAACCACATGGCGATACCATTCTGGCTTTGCTCGGTAGCATTCCACCATTCCGACACGATGATGTCACGCTGATTGATCTCGCCGACGAGACGATGGTAGCGGGCCTCAATCCCCTGGATATGACACAGGGACGTGGACGTGACAAAACAGTGGATGACATTTTGGCGGTTTTCATTGCCTTCTGGCAGAAACAGCGTAGTTGGGGACCGCGCACAGAAAATATTCTGCAATTTGCCTTGCTGGCGCTTGCCGAAGCCAACCTGCGCCGGATCGAAGACGAGGGGGATTCCGCAGCCGGAGAACAATATACGCTGTTAGATGTTATTCCATTATTGCAACAGTGGGGATTCCGCCACCTGGTGCTAGACAACGTGCGTGATCCTGTCATTCTTGACTGGTTCCATCATTACTACGATCCGTTGCGGCAGAGTTATCGTGAGGAGATTATTTCCTCAATCATCAATAAAATCTCGAAATATGCGGCGGCCAAAATTTCTCGCCGTTTGCTGGGGCAGAGTCGGGCGACCATCCGTCTCGCCGACGACATCCGAGCTGGTCGTGCTATCCTGGTTAACACGGCCTCTGGCATTGTCGGCGAAGAGGTGTCAGCACTGGTAGGTGCAACGCTTGTGGGCCTTTTTCAAGCAGCACTCGCCGAGCAAATCCGTCTTTCGCAGGAAGATCGACGCAGGTTTTGGGTGGTGATTGACGAATTTCAAACCTACCTGGGAATTGACTACAACACCATGTTAGCAGAGTTGCGCAAATATGGTGGCTCCTTCGCCCTTGCAACGCAATCACTCTCGTATCTGGATGAGGTGGATCGCTCACTCAAGCCGACGGTGCTTACCAATAGCGATCACCTCTTCTGTTTTGCAATGGAGGCCACTGATGCCAAGCAGCTTTCTTCCTATCTGGATGGCCTTCAAGCCACCGATTTAGTCAACCTTGATGCTTATCACTGCTACGCCCGCTGGACAGTACAAGGGCAACGACTTCCTGCATTCTCATTACAGATTGCGCCCCCCCCTCTTTGGGATGCACACATGGCTGCACTGCTCCGGCAGCATTCTAACGAGCGGCATAGCCGTCCGGTGGTTCTCGTCGATGAAGAGGTCGCTCCTCTCTCAACGTCCCAGCCATTACAGCCTTCGCTTCCAACCAGAGATAGCACGGCCTGGCCCGATGATGGTTTTGTAGTTGAAGCGGTCGAAGTCGAAGCGGCAGGCGGAACTGCGGACACAGGCATGGAAATACAAGAGAGCGCCAAGCAGCTTGCTCCAGCACGCCGACGTGGCGGCGGGGGCGGGGGCGGGAAAAGAGCAAAAACAGGAGCAGCAATAGAAAAACGAGAATCACTCTCACGCCCCTATGCCCTTGAAAATCCCGAGGGTGGCACTGGCACCCAAACAGCCCGCGTCCGCGGGCGGGCTGTTTGGGTGCCAGAGAGCGCACACGATGAGAGTGGTGAGTTGCGAGGAGAATAGCGATCATGACGACCACGGTAAAAAAAGTAATTGAATCAAGAAAAGAGAAACAGGCGACAACAGATGCCCATCTGTTGGGCTGGCTACTGGCCTATCCGGCCAGTAGTGCGCAGGAAGTGGCAACGGTTTTTGACCTGCATCCTGCAACTGTGTATCGCCGGGTGGCATGGTTTCTTGAGAACGGTTGGCTCCAGCGCGTCAGTGGCTATGGAGGAGAGGCTCGCTTTCTTCTCACCCGCGCAGGCACGGCGTTTCTTGCCCAGGGTATCCAGCGTGACATCGCGGAAGTACGCACCTGGCAGAAAGGACTGGCCGCACCCGGTCGGCTTCTTCCGCGTCTGATGATGCTAGATCGCCTCCACAGTTTCGTCCTCGACTTCTTCTGCTACGCGCCGATAGCCCTGGCGCACCAGGGCCATGCAGTCATGGTGCGTTGGCATTTCATGCGGGACTGGCGAGCGCATCTCCCCATGACACAAAGTCATGCCATTGCTGTTCAGGCGCAAGCAGTCCTGGCATGGACGATCACAGAAAGTTACCAGGACGCCTCGCGTACATGGGCTACAGAGAAAAGGCACCCGAAAACGACCAGGTGGCATACCGCCTTCTTGCTGCTGGAAAGTGGGCTGTACGACCCCGCTCGCATCCGTGCGCAACTACACACCTTGCGGCGCTACCAAGCAACAAATGAAGCCTATGAATGCGGGCAAAGGGTGCCTTTCTTTCCCGCTGTGTTGGTGCTGGTGGAAAACGAACGGCAAGCTGAGGTCTGGTGCCGTGCAGCGCGGGAATCCGCCAGTTCCACCGATGCGCCGCTCACCGGCATGCTTGCCATCCTGAGTCAACAGGCAAATCCCTGGCAGTG
The DNA here is from genome assembly GCA_021828635.1 of Chloroflexota bacterium. Next base: position 6,170 of record JAJZEJ010000605.1, on the reverse strand, counting down.
GTCGTGGCGCACTCTGACAACGGGAGCGCATATTCAGTTAGCAACACAATTCGCAGCCTCCTCGCCAACATTGCCACAGGGAGTACTGACTCATCTCACAAACATACAAGACCTCATGCAAGCATGCGAGCAGGATGGTGTACCCTCTGCGACGAAAGCCGAACGGAAGAAGGTGATAGGAACAAAACTGGCGGGCAGAACTGCCATTTCTTCTGCAACATGGGTTTGCTCACCGCGCCAGAGGGACGTGCTAACGCAGCTGGCGCGAACGCCGCACATGACCGCCGATGAGCTGGCGGCAGTCCTTCCCCATAGCAATGGAAAGTCACTGACCTCTGCCTCTGCCGAGCGGCTTCTCCGTGATCTTGTGCATGTCCATCTGGTGGAACGCAACGTGATAGCATACGGCAATACCGGAGCCTGGCGCTGGTTCCTCACTGAGAGCGGGCTGCGACAGGTAGCAGCCATGCATGAGGTATCCCTTCTTCACTTGAAACGACAAGCTGAACGTTCGCGCTTTCTAATGCAGCGCCAGGGAGCGCATCAAGCGGGCATTTATAGCGTGATCGCGGCTTTCCACCAAAGTGCAGGCGCACGTCAGAATCAGCGCATGATTACCGTTGCCTGGTGGGAGTGCGGCTGGCTTGCTGAGCATACTTTTCGCTTTCATGGAATACAGCGCAACCTGCGGCCCGATGCCGAACTTAAACTGGTAGTGCGAAATACTGGTCAACCAAACCGCCGGATGCGTGTATGGATAGAGTGGGATACTGGAACGATGAACCAGCGTGATCTGGCACGAAAAATGGCCGCATATGCCGACTATTGGACTTCGCAGACATGGGCTGCCGAAGGGCTGGCTGCGCTTCCCCGCCTGTTATTTATTGTCCCGGAACACTGCCAGGAAGAGCGGGTGCGACGAGCGTGCCTTGATACGCTGGTTCGCGCAGGTGTGCGATTGCGGGTGATGGTAACAACAGCCGCTCATCTGGCGACCTACACGCCCTATGGGTGCATCTGGCGACAAATTCTGCCCCCATCGGCAGAAGACGATGCAACAAAGAGGCGCATGTTCTGGGAGTAGCAGTGAACAAATATAGGTGGCTAACTGGAAATTTTGAGCGGAAACGCTTGTTAGAGAAAGTCGATTCTCATGAAATGTGCAATACAAAGATGTCCTAATTTGGTAGATCGGGCAGCTACCGGACGGCCCGGAAAGTACTGCTCTGACGCATGTAAACAAAAAGCCTATCGGGCAAGGCTGAGCAGTGTTACGAAACTCAACACAGGGAGCGTTACGAAACAGCCGGATATTCTGTTTTACTGTGGACTTAATGAGCGGTACTGGAATCATCATGCTATCAATTCCGGGGAATATGTGTGTATCGCGCCATTTACCAGTGCGGAAAAGGAAGACAAGATCACTGGGAAGAAGAAACGGGTTCTTCGCAAAACCCATGTGCTTATCGATGAGACAAAAATCAGGCATGTCATGATTGATAGTTGCGCCTTTTCTGAGCGCATTGAGGTGCAAAATGGGATCATTGTCAAAAATGAGCGCCTGTCTTTCAACGATGCATTGCAACGTCAAATCGCTCATGCCTATGAATTCCGCTATGCTCATCTGGTCGAGAGCCTGGTCAGTTATGACCTGCTCATTGATGAGACGTGGCTGGATGGAGAACACTGTAAAGCGCGATGGTCGGTTGAGTCTGCTGAGTACGCTGTGGCCGAAACCGTCAAAGCGGCGTATTTTCTCGCATCGCAGAGACGCCGAATCGATCACGCCTTTGGGCATCATGTCCGTTTAATCCTCTCTGCACAAGGGGTTGAGGCTGAACAGTATGCCCGGTGTGCAGCAGAGATTGTCAAGGTCATGCAACCAGATGACATCTTTGGGTTAGGTGGGTGGTGCATCACTGGCCTGATCGGCCATGTCATGCTTCCAGCAGCTGCGTCTATCCTCCCTGGCGTTTTTGAAGTCTTGGGGCGTGCAGGTGTCAAGCGGGTGCATGTGTTTGGGGTGATTCTCCCTGCGCTCCTCGGTTTTCTGCTCTATCTTTGTGGTCTCTACGGTATCCAGCTTTCTACTGATAGCGCCGGTCCCTGTGTCGAGCCTGCCAGAAATGGCAATTGGGGGTATGGTTCGTGGACCAACCCTGCGTATAAGGTTGCTCCTGTGCTGGAAAGTTGTTTGCATAAGGATGAGCAGGGGAACAAAGCGCCTACGTGTTTGCCTGAAACAGTGTGTCGAGGGTTAGAGCGCGGGCGGCATGTGGTACTGACACGGGACTACCTGGCACATTTTCGAGAGCGGGAACCTGCTCTTGTTAGACCATTATCGGGGCCACAACTGCGGCATTTGACGCGGGTGAAGATGGCGTGATGAGCAAACGGGAAGAGAAACAGGCGAGCTTTTCCGTGAGGCGCGGGAACCTCGTCACCTAGCGAGGCACGCCCGTAAGCAAAGGTTCTCCACTGTTGCCGGTATCCGGGTTTGGTACAGATGGTTTCAAACGAATAGCCGCGCTCTGGCCGGGAGACGACCCGCAAGAGGCCATTCAGGCTGTTTTTATCTCTCAACGAAACAATGCCTCGCAATGGCATTGTGTTCTTAACTAGCAAAGGAAAGAGAGCCAACGATGCGAACGATGCGAACGATGCGAAGAAAGCATACATTGCTTCTGCTTCTTGTCTCAATACTTCTCGTGGGAGCTGGCGTTGTGGGAATACTTGGTGTGACGAGAAGTGTGAGGGCGTCAAGCGCGGCATCAAGCGGGCCGTCTATGACGGGCTTGCACGTTGTCGGCAACCAGATCGAGAATGGGTCTGGTCAGGTAGTGCGCCCGTTAGGTGTTGATCGGGCCGGAACAGAGTATATGTGTGATAATGCAGGCAATACCACGGTCTTCGATGGCCCAAGTGATGCAACGTCGGTGAGCGCAATGGCAAGTTGGGATATGAACGCTGTGCGCGTGCCACTCAACGAGGATTGCTGGCTGGGCATCAATGGCTATCCGGCGGCTCACTATTCAGCTGCGCAGTATCAGCAAGCCATTATCAACTATGTGAATCTTCTCAATTCATATAATCTGATGGCGATTGTTGATTTACACTGGACTGCTGCTGGCAACCAGCAGTCGAATGCGCAGCAGCCTATGCCCGATGCCGATCATGCCCCGACATTCTGGACCTCTGTAGCAAACACCTTCAAAAATAACTCGTCAGTAATCTTTGACTTGTACAACGAACCCTATACACAGAGTTGGGCTTGCTGGCTCAACGGTAGCTCAGCACCGAGTGCCAGCCCATGTAATGATGTTGGTTTTGCGGTAGCTGGCATGCAAACGCTGGTCAATACAGTACGCGCAACCGGTGCTACGAACATCCTTATGCTTGGCGGGCTGGCTTATTCTAATAATCTCTCACAGTGGCTCCAGAATAAGCCTAACGACCCGGATAACAATCTAGCTGCCTCGTTCCATCTGTACAATTTCAATGCCTGTAGTAACACAAGCTGCTGGGATTCTCAGGTGGCCCCTGTAGCTGCACAGGTACCGGTGATTACTGGTGAACTGGGCGAGAATGATTGTGCCTCTAATTTCATCAATACAGCAATGAGCTGGCTTGATCAGCATGGCATCGGCTATCTTGGCTGGGCCTGGGATACCTATAACTGTAGTACCTTCCCTGCGTTGATTACCAGCTACGACGGCACTCCTACCGCCTTTGGTCAAGGTTTGAAGGATCACTTGATCGCGCTGGCTGGTGGTGGTGGTAGTCCTACGCCAACACCACCAACGCCCACAGTAACACTGACCCCACCTTCGCTTACCCCAACCCCACCATCAGGCAGTGATTGCACAATTAATTACAGCGTGCAAAACCAGTGGAACATAGGGTTCACGGGGAACATTACCATTGTGAATACGAGTTCATCGACCATGAATGGCTGGATGCTGGTCTTCACCTTCCCGAACAACCAGCAAATCTATCAGCCGTGGAATATGAACTATGCACAGCAAGGAGAGCAGGTGACGGTCACGAATGTCAGTTATGATGGTACTATCTCGCCTAGCTCCTCGATGAGTATTGGCTTTAATGCCTCCTGGAGTGGCAGTAATACCAACCCGACCTCATTTACGCTCAATGGTTCTGCTTGTGGCGTCTTATAATCTGGGAGAGCTAGAGACCTTTGCCGGATCTTTAGCTCTTCGGGCTAGCCTATCAATACACCTGAAAAAAGAAAGGAAAAAGGAACATGATGCTCTCCATGCCGCCTTATAACATTTCTGATGTGCTTGCAGATAATTTACTCATGATAGCACTTTCGGGAGAATCACCGCACTGGTCTGGACGACCAACAGAAGCATCTGTCCATCGTCTCAACCAGATTGCGCAACTCGCCTTCCAATACAGTAAAACAAGCCTGTTGCTGCTCCAGGTGTTGTTTCTTGGCGGCGGGATTTTCACGGTAGGGTGTGCAATGCAATGGATTCCATTACCCTTCCCGCTTGTGCTGACCATCTGGCTCCTGCTGGTAGGATTGATTTTTGGCGTTACGCTCGGGAGTTTGCTCCATTTGCGTCAGCGAGAACAGCAGGTAGCAATCTATCGTTTCTCCCGCTATGCGTTGACGCAGAGCCGATTGATCGTAGTGACTGCTGCCCACGGACGCTCACCACTTGTCAGTTGGGTGCCACTTCAACATCTGGTTCGCCTTGAACGGTCTCAGACGGTGGAAGATGATGGATCTGCCAATCTCACGTTTCATATGGTGGGGGGGGCCTCCCCTTTCAACAGTAGGTTTTTAGGAAAAAGGAAACGACAAGACGAACCAATCTGGTACGATAGAAAGACTATCGAAGCTTTCGTCGTAGCAGGAGGATCGTCATGTCTTACCCGACCCCATTATCGCAATGGAGAGAAACCGTGTCAATGGCCTTTCCAACCTTGAGTCGTCCCCAGGCCACCGTCCTCGCATTGTGGAGTTACGGAATGGTTCTCGCCAGGTCGTGTGGCATCACCAGCGTCTGTGCGACCTTAGCGCTGCAACTGGGATGTGCAGAAGGCAGCCTGGTGCAACGTTTACGGGAGTGGTGCTATGATGCCAAAGACAAGAAAGGAGCCAAACGGCAAGCATTGGATGTGACGATGTGTTTTGCCCCTTTATTGGCCTGGGTCCTCAGTTTGTGGCCTGCACAGGAGTGCCATGTAGCCCTGGCAATAGATGCCAGCACGCTGAAGAAACGCTTTACGGTGTTGTGTGTGAGTGTGGTCTATCGCGGCTGTGCCATTCCAGTGGCGTGGAAAATTGTGGCGGCAGAAGAAAAAGGCTCGTGGCAACCCTACTGGAAAGAGTTATTGACACAGGTGCAAGCAGGAGTCCCGGTGTCCTGGACAGTGATTGTCTTGAGTGATCGCGGCTTGTATGCGCTATGGCTCTACAGCCACATCGTCTCGTTAGGCTGGCATCCCTTTATGCGCATCAACAAACAAGGCCATTTCCGCCCGCTCGCGGAGACGGGGTTTCGCGGCCTCTCGACTGCTGTGCCTGAGGTCAAAGGAGCATGGTGTGGGGAGGTAGAGTGTTTCAGCGAACCGAAGAGTCGCTTGCGTTGTACGTTACTGGCTCGCTGGGATGAAGGCTATGAAGAAGTGTGGTTAGTCGTCACCGATTTGGCTCCTGAACAGGCCACTGTGGTATGGTATGGCATGCGCAGTTGGATTGAAGGGGGATTTAAAGATACGAAACGCGGTGGATGGCAGTGGCATCAAACGAAAATGGTGGATCCCGCCCGTGCCGAGCGGCTGTGGTTTGCTATCGCAGTTGCCACGCTGTGGGTTCTCAGTGTTGGGGGGGAGGCCGATGCGAACCTTCCGGTCAGTGGATTGGAAGCGTTGCCTCCCACCCATATTGCGCGTCGCACCGCCACACAACGGTCTCGTCCGCGCATGCTCAGTTGCTTTGCCCGCGGTTTGCTCATGATTGTGGGATCGTTGATTCGCGGTGATGGGTTGGTCATGGGACGCTTTATTCCTGAAGCCTGGCCCTCGTCTCCTCCTGTTCGCACGAAACCAACGAAGAAGAAACGAGCGGCTCATCCCCCTCAGAAGCCTGCTTGATGAAAAACCTACTGTTGAAAGGCATGGGCGATGGGGGGCGGCGA
>JAJZEJ010000373.1 GCA_021828635.1 Chloroflexota bacterium | reverse complement strand
CGTGAAGGAATTAGCGGCACGGGGGAACAAGCAACTACACGAGCTAAAGCTAACCATGCGCGTCTACCATCTCGCCAATCCCACGAGCATTGAGGATTATAAGGGTGAACTGCTCTCGCGCTATACCGGTAGCATCTATACTATCGCGGTGCTGGAACCGGATAGCCTGCTCAACATTACCGAACTCTCACAGGCCAGCTATTGTTCACGCCAATACCTGCTCAATCGCTTAGTAGCCTCACCACCATCCGCCGCGACGATACGCGGTAATCTGGTACACCACTGCTTCAAAGAACTGCTCAAATTTCATGATCGCGGCGCGTTGATGCAGGCCAGTACACGCAAGGCCGACGAAGCGCCACTGACCTTCATGGAGGAGCATCTGGCAAGTGAGCTGGCAAGCAGCACAACCGATCTAGCCCTGGCGCATCTGCAATCCGCGACCTTGCATGACGAGGTAGTGCCACACCTGGAAAGTCTGGCCGCGTGGTATCAGCGTGAACGCGCCAGCTTGTGGGATCTGCCCAACACAGAAATTGAGGCAGAGAACAACGGGACGTATGGCAACCATGTACGCGCCGAAACCTTTCTGCTGGCCCCCGAAATCGGTCTGCGCGGTCGCCTCGACCTGTTCTGGCAACAGAGCGGACGCCAACGATTGCTAGAACTCAAGACGAGCGGGGCAAAAGGCGACTTACCGAAACCAGATCATCGCTGGCAGGTCTACGGCTATCACGCTCAACTAGCGGTACGGCACACCTCAAAAATGAAAAAGGCGCTCGCCACGTTGGTCTATAGCGGCACACCTGGCTCCGCGCAAAATTACGGCATCCCCTTCACGATGCGCGAATTGCACCGTGTCTGTGCCACACGCAATCTACTCGTGCTGAGCCACGTGAGTGGCATTGCCAGCACACCGCCTGGACCATCGCGCTGTACACGTTGCTCACAGCTCATTCAATGTGAACGCGCCTCAGCCGCGCTTGGCTGGCAAGCACCGCGACCTACCCTGAAAACCGACGCGCAAGCGTCACCACAAGTGCCAGCGAGCGATGCTGTGTATAGTGTACCAGCGCCGAGCAGGCCGCAAGATAGCGCGGCAGAGCGCATCTTCTTCGCCACCTATCATCGCCTGCTCACTATCGAGGGGCGCGAGGCTGAACGACAGCAGGCACTGCTCTGGCACGAAACTGTTGAGGCACGAACGCAACGCGGCGTTGTGATTACCAACCTGCGCTCACTCGGTGAGCCACAACCCAATGGACACGGTGAATGGCTGCAAAGCTTCGCCTGCGACAACCAGTCCGAATTGCGCAAAGGCGACCAGATACTGCTTAGCGATGGCGATCCCATCCGCGGCGAGGTTGTGATTGGAACCATTACCGATATCGGAGCTAGCCATGTCACTGTCTGGACGCCAGAACTGATTGATAACCCACGCTTGCTTGATCGCTATGACAACGATCAGGTGCATGTTCGCACGCTGCAAAATCTCATGCGCTGGCTGGATGCCGATGCCCATCTACGCGATTTAGTCGCTGGTCGCGTGCGCCCGCGCTTCACACAACAAACCACGACGCCGCGCCATAACTTTAATCCTGAACAAAATCTGGCTGTTGAGCGTGCCTTGCAAACACAAGATTATCTGCTGATTCAAGGGCCACCCGGAACGGGCAAAACCGCCGTGATTGCCGAGATTGTCAAACGCCTGGTACAACGCGGCGAACGAGTACTGCTGGCGGCCTTCACCAATCAAGCCGTTGATAACATGCTCAAGCGATTGGCGGAGAAAGAGGATTTTACGCAATTTGTGCGTCTGGGACACGAGCGCAGTAGTGATGAGAATGAAGCCATCAAGTCTCATCTCCTGCAAAATTTGCTTAGCACTCGCAGTATCAATGGGACAGAGCCAGAAACAGCCGTCTATCAGCTGCTGCGCACAACGCCGGTTGTGGCCTCGACAACAGCTACATGGTCAGCCGACAAGTACATAGCACAAACGCAATACGCCGCCGACGATCACCCATTGCGCTTCGATATCGCCATCATCGACGAGGCCAGCCAACTTACCGTACCAGCCCTACTCGGCGCGTTGCGCTTCGCCAAACGATTCATTCTGGTCGGCGACGAACAACAATTGCCGCCGCTCGTTTTGAGCAAGGAGGCCGCGCAAGAGGGATTGGCCGTCTCACTCTTCGCTCAACTAAAACAGGCTGATAATGACTATATGAAAGACCATACTGAAGCGATGAGTGCGTGTGTACCGTTGTGGACACAATACCGTATGAACGCCAAAATCGCGCATTTCGCCTCAAGGGTTTTTTACGAAGAAAAGTTGCGGCATGGCGAGCCAAACAACAAGGCTATCTTGCAGGTACCGCCTACTGGTCCCTGGTTACAAACAGAACATGCAGCTATCACGCAGGCAATCCAACCGCGTTATCCACTGGTATTTGTCGATGTGAAGGAAGATGGCTCACGACAAATCACAGTCAAGAGCAACCAATCCGAAGCACAGGCGGTCTATGAGATTGTGCGGGGGCTGCTGGCGCGTGGCATAGAGCCACGTGAGATTGGCATCATCGCGCCCTACCGCGCCCAGGTTGCCTGCTTGCGCCATAGGCTTTTCAGGGACACAGAGGAGCAAAAGATGGAGGGTATCGAGGGTATCGCGGTCGATACGGTTGATCGTTTTCAGGGCGGTGAACGCTCCGTGATGATTATTTCTTTTGTCACTTCCCAAGAACCGCAAGGCGACCTGCGCAACTTCCTGACCAATGCCAACCGTCTCAATGTGGCTCTCACACGCGCACAACGCAAGCTGATTCTCGTCGGCCATGTAGCCGCGCTGGAATCCCTACCCGTATTTAGTCGTCTGCTCACATATTGTCGCAACATG
>JAJZEJ010000124.1 GCA_021828635.1 Chloroflexota bacterium | reverse complement strand
AGGTCGCGGGTGAGCGGTTCCTAGCCGATAATCTCGTCCTGGGTATTGGCGCGGCACCCGTTTACCCGAATATTCCAGGGATTGATCTGCATGGCGTATATGACTATGCAACCTTCATCGAAGAGTTGGACTTTGAGCCACAACGCTGCGTGATGATTGGTGGCTCAAAGACTGGTATAGAGTATAGCTCGTTCTTCCAGGCCGCGGGTTGCCCAACGACTATCGTGGCCCGCAAGCCATTGATGCGCACGGCTGGCCTGCATCATGTCGATGAAGACCTGCGCAATTATGTTGTTGACGGCATGCATAAACGCGGGATGCAGATCATCGAGGGCCACGAGCCACTAGAGATACTGGGTGATAGCGATGGTCATGTGCGAGCGGTGGTGATCCGCAATATGCAAAGTGGCGAGCAACAAACGCTGCCATGTGATTTTGCCTTTCTCGCCACTGGCGAGCGGCCACGCTCCGAACATTTTCAGCAAGTATTGGGTGTCGCCGTGGGAGAGCAGGGTCAAATTCTTGTTGATAAGCATATGCGTACCAATATTCCACATATCTATGCCATTGGCGATCTGGTTGGCGCTCCAATGGAGATGTTCAAAGCTCGCCGCAGTGGTGTAACCGCCGCTCGTAACATCATGGGCGAGGAGTATGAGCTAGATTGGACGAATTATCCCGATTTCCTGCATTCCACCTATGAAATTAGTTGGGTTGGCCTATCGGAAGATGAGGCCCGCCAACGCTACGATAACGTCATTATTATTCAAATGCCACCCAAAGGCGTGCCATTGGGCGATATACCACTGCCGTGCGCCGAGGGAACCATGCTCTATGCCATGATATACCCGGAGCTGTCTGGCTTCCTCAAAGCTGTTATTGATGGCGATAGCCGCAAAATTCTTGGTTTCCATCACGTTGGTTATGGCGCAAAGGATGCTTTCCAATACCTGGACCATCTGCTCAGGCAGCCACAAGGTCTCACGATTGATGAGATGGGCAATATGAACGAATTGTTCCTCAATCCTGAACATTTCATCCAACTCTGCCGTTTACGCGCCGGTTCACCCAACCTGCGCGATTTGTAATCAACGTTGCGACACTGTAGGGGCGTGATTCATCACGCCCTGTTCGCTTACCACTGAGGTTCCAGGGTGTGATTCATCACACCCCTACGAGGATCTGAAATATGCTTGATCTTTCTCACACACAGACATGGGGGTCTGTGCAAAATCTGGTGCCGCTACCGTACCGCCGTGTTAGCGTCCAGAAATACGATGGGCCGATGACCGTAGAGGCCATTAGCGCATTACTGCTCAGCCGCGACGCTTACCGTCGCACTGATTTTATTGTTTTGCGCGGATTAGATACAGAAACTGCTGTAGTGGCTATTACACGTGCCGAAAGTGAGCCGTTGTTTTCAGCGGTCACATCGGTCGAGGTGCTAACACTGCCAGCAACGTGTAGCTTTGTGCAGCGTGCGGATGTTGATACGGGCAACCGCTCGGCTCTGGCTGAGGTAGCGCACGAGCTTGGTATCGGACCACAAGGCACCCTCGTCGTGCAAGGTCTGTACGATCATCTCAACTTCATTCACCATCCGCGTCCCTTGCTGGTGCGTGTGATAGAGGTTGCGCCACCAGAACCGCCTAAGTTGTATGGGCTGGCCCGTCAAGTATTGAGTTATGCGGATTTGCCACCGATACGTCTGCAACTGGAACGGATTGACGTGCGCGATCTAGCTCAGAGCGTGCAGCCGGTGTCTTATCTGGTTCCCTGTCGTTCTGGTGGCTTAGATGACCTGCCCGCGCCCGTGCATTTTCTGGACGAGCATCCAGAGCGCCATCAGTGGACAATGATTGGTTGTGAGCGTAGCTTGCAATTTCACCGTCACTTTTATGGCGATGAGCCGCCGCGTGTCGAAATGTGTCCACGCTTGATCGCGGGCAAACGTGCGGAAGCGACACTGGTCAAGTGTTGTCTGCTGGAAACGCATATTGAACAGGACGGCGCGATGATGATTGTACCCTGGGGAGCCGATCTGGCGATGGTCGAGGCAGCGTTACGCAAACTAGCAGAGGGAGTTGTATATGCCTGAGCGAGCATGGACAGAAGTACTCGGTCATGTCCTGAGCGGGCGTAGCCAACCACCGCGTAAAAGCGGACTCACAATGGTCATCGATAAAGGTCATGGTTTGGCAATGACGGCTGATCTGCTTGAGATGTCTGGCGACCTGATCGACCACTGGAAATGTACCTTTGGCACCTCAGCCTTTGTACCGGTGGAAGTACTGCGCCGGAAACTGCTACAACTGGCAGCTCACGGTATCCTGACCTACCCCGGTGGAACGTTGCTAGAGGTTGCTATTGTCTACGGCAATTGCCGTACTTTTATGCAACACGCTCATATGCTAGGGTTCAGCGCGGTCGAAATTTCGGATGGCACGATTCCACTGCCACAGCATCGTCGCCGCAACCTGATTCGCTGCGCCCTCGATCATGGGCTGATACCGATTACCGAGGTCGGCAAGAAAGACCCCACACAACAGCCTTCGGCAAGCGAGATGGCTGAGGAAGCGTTGCAAGACCTGGCGTGGGGAGCGCAATGGGTGACAGTCGAGGCCCGCGAGTCGGGCAAAGGCGTCGGTATTTATGACGATTCCGGCACGGTACGTCCTGATGCGGTAGCTGAAATCAACGAACGGATGGGGCCGCAGACTGCTCGTCTAATCTGGGAAGCGCCACTCAAGAACCAGCAGGTCTATTTGATACAGCAATTTGGCTTGAACGTCAATCTTGGCAATATTCCTACCGGCGAAGTGCTGGCCCTTGAAGCACTACGGGCCGGACTCCGTTTCGAAACCTTCGCTCACGTGGCTGAGGAACGAGAGCGTCTCAGAAAA
>JAJZEJ010000143.1 GCA_021828635.1 Chloroflexota bacterium | reverse complement strand
CAGAATACGCAACATGTCAATGCCAGGATTGGTCCAGAAATTCTTATCCTCGGTGGCAATGGTGGCATTAACTAGAGGAGGTGCAACCTGATCAAGCGTGACAGAGGTATGGAGTCCCTGATCGGTTAGCTGACCAATCAAGATACCGTTGCGGTCATACATCTTGAGATTATCGCGTGGCAAGAGATCATACAGCGTCAATACCTGCTGCCCATAGTGTTGTTGTGTATTCATGTAGAAACGATAGGCGGCATAGCTTGCCGCACTACTCACAGAAAGAAATAAAACCAGTAAAAAAAGCAGGATACTGGCAAGTGTGAGCCAGAAATGCCGCGCTGTTCGCCGCTCATCAATCCATGCCTGCCTGAGATGTTTACGTGAAAAATGGTACAGCACGAGTTTATAGTGATTGCGTTTGCGCTGCCGCATCCACGCCTCGTTCTGCCTGACAAACAAACGACCTGGAAGCTGCCTGTCAGGTTGGCTGCTAGCCATAACAGGTAAGTCTGCTGGAGTTGGTGGGTTGTATATCTGCACTGCTTGTGGATTTTGTGGGGTTTGTGGATTTTGTGACTTCGTTGCTGCTTGCGCAGGTTCAGGCTCTCTATTACTAGCCTTAACCGGATGCGTAAAGCTGCTTTTGCGCGTGCGGTCCATGAAATACATAGTGCGCTCTGAATGCGTCTGCTCCCGCGCATATTGAGAATCCTCTGGCTGCTGATGCTGTGCTGGCATAACAAGTGTATCCCCAGTTAATCAGACGCACTACATCGGCCTACGGACGGACGCGATCAATCGGTCCCTACTATTATTTAATATACGTCACCACACAGCTATTTGTTCCCTTTGTATAATCTATTGCTGGGTAGCAGCTTCGATGAGCGCCGGCAGAATCTCGTTGGTGATGGTCTGTATCTGATAGAGGCTCTCTATCCAGGGAATATCTTGATGATCGCGGTTGCCGCGTACCTCGGCCATTTGCAGAATGTTCTCGTCGATCAGTGTGCGGAAGTAGAGAAAGGCACGCACAGCATCCGCAACCGGCACATGGGACTGGCGCGTGATAGTGCCATATTCAGTGCCAAGCTGTACAGCCTCGCGGCGCAATTCTTCAATGTGGGGATTATTGGTGATAGCCCGCAATAACAATTCGAGGACACGGCGTCCCAGACTACGGTAGGCACTACGTGCAGCATCGTTAAAGTGTTTATACCAGTCGTAACTATCGAGCGTGCCATCGGTAAAAGCGAAACGCACACGCCCCAGAATGCTCTGCACCAGTACCTGAGCAGCTGGATTGGGTTTCGTCTCAGCCTCCTGACGCAGACGTGCCTCAACATCCGAACGGCGGAAGCGGCGATGACCACCCGTAGTGCGGCGCGAGGGAATTTCGTTGCGATCAGCCCACAAACGCACGGTAGCGGGATGGATACCAAGCAATTCGGCAGCCTCGCGCAAGCTCAACCACTCGTCCCTGATCTCTGAAGCCATAGCAACACCTCCTGAAAAAATTATGGCACAGTACTGTTGCCACCGTAGCGTAAATTCAGTATACACCTGATTCTAGGGGATTCGTGCTATGGCGTCAAGTAGCAACTTGACACATTGACACCCAAGCGTATGGCCCTCACCAGAGGTGTCACTACATGTATGATTTCGTCTCATTGCTGCATAATATATGTAGTGACACCCCTGGTGGGTGCCATGCACATGGATACACATTTTCATAGATCAGTTTTTCAATAAACTCATCATCTAAAACAATACTCATCGGTATATTATCTATCAACCAAAAATACAAATAGGTTGATTGTTGGCAACGGGTATGATATAAATAAACACGGTATAATATCTTTCGTCGTTATATCATACTTTTGACAAAGGGGGACTGTCATGACAATCAAAGAATGTGAGATTCTCCAACACTGACCTCTGCTACTAGCGAAACCGAACTCAGGTTTATCGACACTAGAGTATCATAAAATGAGGAGTATTTCATGTTAGACCTGCATAATAATCAAAAAAACAGGAAAAAACTACTGGAAACCAGCATACCGGAGACTCCAGAAGAACTGGATCCTGGCAAACCAATAACCGTGCTGGTGATCGACGATCATCGGCTGGTACGGGCGGCTCTCGCTCAGGTATTGCGAGCGCAATCCACCGTGAAACAGTTCGCGGTGGCCCGCGATTATAATGAGGGTAAATCCCAAGCCGCCAAGCTTACACCCGATATCATCTGGTTCGATATGCATATCACACATACCAATAGCATTAGAGAAATATATAGCCTGAAGAAAATTTCTCCAACATCGCGCATTATTGCCTTAACTGATGTAGAGGATGAACAGGAAGCGTTTGAAGCTATCATGGCAGGGGTTCAGGGCTATCTTTCAAAGCAGGATGTAGACCCAGAAGAGATCATGAACATCATTCAGATGATCTACCGGGGTGAATTCGTATTGCATCCCTTGCTACTGACCAGACTTCTACATCGGCTCCGCACCGCCGCTCTGCCCATGTGGCGGACGGGGGGTAGAGACGGCAACTCCATCTCACAGAGCAAAGTCGATACCAATGGGTTGGCGCTACTGACAGCCCGCGAGCGTGAGGTACTGCAACTGATTATTCAAGGTCAGCGAGATCGCATGATCGCCGAACCACTGCATATTGCCGAAAAAACGGTGCAGAAGCACGTGCAGGGCATCTTGAATAAGCTGGGCGTGCAGAACCGCACCGAAGCGGCCTATCTTTTCTTTCACCAAGCCACCAACCTATAGGGACGTGATTATGGGCATTCACAAAATAACCTGGGTGACGGTGTAGGGACCGGTTCACCGCGTCCGCCTTGCCCAAGCATTCATCACGCCCAAGCACGAACGAGGTGAACCGGTCCATACATTAAAA
>JAJZEJ010000197.1 GCA_021828635.1 Chloroflexota bacterium | reverse complement strand
AGTAGTGTGCTATTTACGGCGCTGGGTGTGGCTGGTCTCGTTGGTGGTTTTTTCTGCTTGTATCATAGTATTCGTTCACTCTTCCTCAAGAAACCGTCCGCCGAGTTCAGGTTGCCCTGGTTCTGGGTTTTTCTGGTTCTCTATATTGCTCTGCTGACATTGGCAGGCTTTATGACAGCCAGTGGCAACGCCGTATCCAATACGCTACTGACTATTCTGCTGATTGCGCTGGCTGGTATATTGCCCGCGTTGACCATTCTGGCACTGGCATTGCGCCGCCTGCGTTTTCCGCGTAACGCGGCCTGGCCTACCAATTGGCGACGCTTCACGCTGGCCCTGGTCAGTGGCGCGACTGTAGCCATTCTGCTGGCCTCAATCTTCGAGCTGATTCTGACTGCCGTGCTGGCGCAAAGCCTGGGCTTGACCAATATCGCCATTGACAATCCTGACCTGCAAATTCCCACCAATCCACGCATGATCGCCTTCCTGCTCGTGCTGGTCTCGGTTATCGCGCCACTGGTTGAGGAGACGATCAAGCCGCTCGCCATAGTCGTGCTGATTGGGCGCGTGCGTAGCGCGGCTGAGGCTTTCATTCTGGGCATGAGTTGTGGCATTGGTTTTGACTTGATCGAGACATCGGGCTATATCAGTATGGGCTACAAGGGTTGGCTAAATGTCGCGCTTCAACGTAGCACCGCCGGTTTGCTACACGGCCTGGGCGCTGGCATGGTGGCACTCGGCTGGTATATTCTGACGCATCCCAAAGAGCGCAAGCACGCGATAGTGCTAGGGATAGCGTGTTGGGTCTATGCCGTGCTGCAACACGCGCTCTGGAATGGCTCGTTTGTGCTACAACTACTGCCAGCGCCAATCGGCCCCTACCTGAGCAATGGCACCATTACACTCGGCCCGGTTGCGTTGCCCTCGTTCATCCTGGTCTATATCATCGCCTCAATACTGATGCTAGCCTTCCTGTTCTTTGTAACCGGCAAAATACGTGGCAAGACGCCGACAGCGACGCCGTCCACTGGCATAATGCCGGAGCATGGCACGCCGCCTGCGCCTAATGCAATGAAGATGCAACATGCAGGCGTTGGGAGATAATAATAGTGGTTAGTTCATTGCGCTTGCTTACTGGAATCATTGTTGTTCGGAGGTTATATAGAAGTGGATGTAAGAGACATTGAGCATTACCTTTTGTTAGTTGGCAAAGAGTTAGAAGCTTTAGATGTACAAGAGCCTATCAAGCTACTTTTAGTTGGTGGTGGCTATATGCTTGCACAAATTCGGAATAGAACAGCCACTGATGATATTGATGCTGTCTGGGTATATCCAGAGATTTATGCAAATTCCCAGGTTTATCGACTTTTTGAGTTAGCTGTTCAGTTAGTGGCAGCGGATGAAGGTTTAGGACAGTTATGGCTGAACATTGGCGTTAGCAATTTTATACAAGCTGCAGGGCCGCTGCCAAAGATGAAATTGTGGAGAAAATTTGGCTTGCTACACGTCTATTTTCCCACAAAGGATTTCATTTTAGCACATAAGCTTGTTGCTGGACGAAAAAAAGATCAGGACGATATTGAGGCTTTATGCGCTCAGCTTGGAGTTACTACACGTCGGAAAGCACAAAAGATATTGGATAAGTATATTAGTCGTGAGATTCAAGAAAATAATCATGTTGCCGCCAAGCTAGATGCGTTTTTTATTGAGTAAAGTCTAGGGGGCAGTTGTCAGATGTGGCGTTGCATGTTCTGTTAGCTCCCACTTGTTTGCAAAGCAATTATCGCCACAAAAGATGTTGCGGCTTGTAAATTCTCGCGGTGTTGTTTGAAGAAGCTTTGATCTTACGGGTTCGTGGAGATAAAAGAACCAGGGTTCAGATAATACATAGTTGGGATGATACACCCATGCTGGACAAGAAATGTTGTATTTGTTACAGAACCATTCAACCGCAGCAGCGCAGAATGTAGCCCATTGATGTTGATACATAGATTGTTCATCATATTTTGGCAGAGGTTCGGCAATTAGCTCCTGGCGTCGATCTTTGGCATACGCATACCAATAATTCATGAAGTTGCCCAGGGCAGTCCATTCGCGTTCACCTTCGCAGATTTGTCCAAAGGTGATGCTTATTGTTTGCAAATGGTCTTTTCTCACGTATGCTGCCTCCTGCTTAAAAATCTCTCTCACATCAGAATGTCGTCTCGCTTATCGTTTGCTTTGAATTGTACGCATATCATAACACAAAACAAACCTTGAGTAGAACTGCTATAAGCATGGACGTGATATACTCATGGTATCTCTAACCGTTCAAGCAGATCATCAGAGGTTTTCCTAACATGGCTTTTCTACCCTATCTACTCCTGTTTGTGGCCGCCATCGTCGGTGGCACGCTCAATTCCGTCGCTGGAGGCGGAAGTTTTTTCACCTTTCCAGCACTTATCTTCACTGGCGTGGCTCCCATCACGGCGAATGTTACCAGTACGGTAGCAATCTGGCCCGGCTCGGTTGCTAGCGCCAGCGCGTATCGACACGAGTTGATAAAGCAACCACGTACTATTTTATTCATATTTATCGGGACCAGCCTGGTCGGAGGCGCAGTGGGTGCGTACCTGTTGCTGTACACGCCGCAATCATTCTTCGTCGCACTGGTTCCCTATCTTTTGCTGATCGCTACTCTGCTCTTCACCTTCAGCCCTTACATCACAGCGCGTTTGCGTCAGCGGCGTGCCAGTGCCAGTGCTAGTGCTAGAGGAGGAACCAGTGCTGCTAGAGGAAGAGGACATAGAAGTGACGGAGGCAGTGGAGCTGTCAGTGACACCAGTGCTGCTGGATGAGTCTGATGTGCTGCTGCTAGAGTCATCAGTCGTACCAGTGCTAGAACTCGATTCGACATCCGAAGTGGAA
>JAJZEJ010000398.1 GCA_021828635.1 Chloroflexota bacterium | reverse complement strand
AATGCACGGCTGGAAGGATTCGATAGCGGTGGGAGTAGCACTATAACCAAGCAGAATGTTACTGGGTCGCACAATCTCCAGATCGCCAGTGCTATGAATACGCCAGAGGAGCGCATCCCACAACCGCGCCTGCACGATCTCCGCTCCCTCTAATGCACAATTGGGTAACAAAAAATAGTAGGTTGTTTGCTGTATAAAGGCAATATCTGTTTTGCGTACTAGTGAACGTAAATGTTCCAGAAAATGGATAGCACTCTGCCCAATTTGCTGTTTTTGACCACGTTGCTTCCGACCATCAAACACAAATTCAAGAGTAATGGAGATCAATGACAAATATTCTACACCAATATTTGTCAGTGCCTGCATAACTGTCGCAATTTCGCCAGTGGAACTGATACGCTGATAGGACTGAATATTCCACACCCGTAGCGTCTGTTCCAGGCTGACACGCGATGGTATCTCATTCCCCACAGTGCGATTCCTCCCATTAGTATTGTATATATGTATACGCTCTTACTATATGGACATAGTAACGGCGAAATGCTGAGGAAAAGGGCGTCAATGTGGTTGCATCTCTATTAAGAGTTGCCATTTGTGGTTAAGAACAATGCACCAGGTCGCTTATCTTGTGGTCATAGCCTGACTATATTGCTTGATGAGTGTGTCAAGCGGCCCAATCAATCGATCTATGCAGATGAGCATATCGTCGTTTTGCTGAAGCAGATCAAGCAGGCGGATTGCAATAGTCTCAGCATTGTCCTGTTGCATCACACGTAGGTCGGGCAAAATATCACCAAAAAGGGCCAATGCACCTTCCAGAATATGTTGAAAGGCTTTATCAAGGTCTTCCAACGTATGTGCGGGTAATACCACATCGGCACAGGAAGTAGCCAGGGATGGTGTTACTGTATAGCTTTGCTGCCATGTAAGCATCTGTTCCTCTAGCGCCAATGCGGCCTCTTCCCAAAGGTTTTCATCACTGTTGGCCGCATTTGAAGATGATTGATGGGATGAAACAGTTCCTCTTTGACTTTCAGTGTCCTCATCCAACATTTGAATGATGCCCATGACGGTAACGTTGAGCAGATGACATAGTATTTCGATACGTTCTAGTGTGCGCAAAGTCAGACGAAGCTGGCTCCAGAGATGATACTGATGAAATAATGGGCGTAGTGCTAGCGGATCATGCCTTTTTTGCATGTTTTCGTCGCTCTCAAGCGCAGGCAAGACGCTAGTATAGAGTAGATCAATGTGTAGAAAAAGATGGCCTAGACTAAAGGTGAGCGTATCCAGATCGGTAGCAGTAAGCCACATGCCACAATATGTATGCAGATTGTATATAATGAGCATAAGCCAGGGATAATCGCATATGTATGTTGTCTTTGGCATGTCATCGGATATATTTCCGATAACCGACTCACGATATTCATCAGTTTCACCACTTAGCGGCATATCGTCTTTGAGATATTGTTTTTTCATCATTTCCCTTCCATATGGGTACAGGCAATTCGTTGGATGGACGCCATGAACTGGTCTATGGACACGGTAAATTGGTCCCTACATTTATTGTATTCTGGTTGCATAATCACGCGCTGCCTCCTTGCTATGTAATCATCATTCACAGATGCTGGTTTGCTTACCCAAACGGCTTGACTGTTGAGTTTTTTCATATAAAATGAAGTAGGAAAAAGTTCTCATTGCGATATGCGAACTGCTATGTCAACTGGCGTTGGTTATAGTAGAAACATGTAAATACTCCAATAGCCAAAACAGGCTGGCACAGCTAAAAATGGTAGCTAGATCGTACAAAAAACAGAATGCTTAGCGAGAAATGGTTCCTTTTGAGGAACATAGAGATAGAAGACAACTATGCAGCAGTTCAACATCCATCCCCTGACCCACCAGGCAAATGAACTGATGGCTGAACGGAGATCGACAGAAGCGATAGGGGCGGGAACAGCAGGAATAAGCGGTATGAATACAATGCAAGAGAGTGTCCTGGGAGTGGGAGGTACACGCCCACGATTGCGCCAGGGCATTATGCACGTGCGTATTCGTCATTTCTACTGTACCCTGGAAGAGCTATTCGATGCATCACTCCGTGGTCAGGCTTTTGCTATCGGCACGGGTACAGGACGCCCAAACGAACCAGGGCGCGTCATTGATGCCTCGGCAGCGGCAATGCGTCTGGGTGTCAGTCCCGGCATGCCTTTGCGGCGTGCCTATCGTCTGGCACCACGGACACGTTTTATGCCCGCATCGTATGATCGCTATCTGCCATTTCAGCAGAAGCTCAAAGAACGCTACCGCGCTTACTCACGCATCATCGAATCGCTGCCTTACGCTGATGCGTTTATTGATCTGAGTGGTTGCGAGATCCCATTTGAATCGCCAGTTGTGCTGGCCGAACGGCTCTGTGCCGAGATCGCTGAAATAGGGTTGACCGCCCAGATCGGCGTGGCAAATGGGAAAGCCATCGCCGAATTAGCTGCATTGATGAGTCGGAAAGATGGACGGCAAGGCGTCCTCTACATTCCTCCTGGGCGCGAAGCATCTTTCGTACAGACGCTATCACTTTCTATGCTTGTACAACTGCGTAGTGCTGGTATCAGCAACCCTTCCTCTCTATCTGACGGGGGTGAAAATCTTGAGCCTGGGGCTACACACCCACCAGAGATAGAAAGCAAAGGTGAGCCTATCGATGCCATTGCGGTAGCCGAACTGGTAGCTCACCTGCGCGACTTCGGCATCACGACCTTTGCTCAAGTTGCCGCCTTGACCGAAGAAGGGCTGGTGCGTCGCCTGGGTCGTCTCGGCGGTTGGGTCTATCAGGTCGCGTGTGGCGCTGATCCCAGTCTGGTTGTGCCAGATGCACCACCACCCAGCCAGAATGCGCGGATGCGTTTCC
>JAJZEJ010000055.1 GCA_021828635.1 Chloroflexota bacterium | reverse complement strand
ACACAAAGCATCATCTGTCACTCAAGGCTATACGGCACTTTCAAGCGATGCGGAGCAGATACAAGATATGGCCCGCTATCTGGTCACAATGTATGTGGGGATTGGCGATGCTGTGGTTGTCGGGCTAGCCGCTATCGACCAGCTTGTTCAACAAAATCCACGCGCCTGGGGTCAGATTGATGTCCTCTGTAATCAGGTGCAGGCTGAACTGTTCGCCCATGATCCGCGTGTCAGGCGCGTCTTCGAGGCCAGTCGCCTGCTCTTTCCACCACCAGAAGTGACCTCGTGGCTCAAAGGCTTGTTACCACGAGGCGAGGCTGCACACCTCATTCAGTGCCTACAGGCACAGCACTATGAGGCGGTCGTCTCCGGCATGTTCGCGCCCGGCCTCTATACCCGTTTACATGCTCCCACCATCGCCCCCGGCCTGCTAGACCTCTGGAACGATTGGCGAGCGTTGCGCCATCTACGAGATCGTCCCATGAGCAAAATCATTCGGCGGACAATCAGTAACTACTTTGGCACACCACTACCGCTTTCCGCGTTGAGCGAAACTATGCCTCTTTATCTACCTGCCACACCGCTACAACGTGCTACCACGCTGGTAGCGCATCTGTACAAACAAACAGGTGTGTCTCCACACGAAGGCAAATTATTACTTGTTGCCCCTGACACCGCTTCCGATGTTACAAGACCCCCAACTGCTCTGCTTGCAGATTCCCTTGCAGATGTGTTAGAACAGTATCAACACATGCTCATCTGTATTCTGCCCGCTTATACCTATACATGCTCAGCACAAGACCTGTATACACGTCTGGCAGAGCATTACACAGAGCAGCACATGAAACGTGTCTTCTTACTGGCAGCAGAGCCACGAGCAACACTGTTGGAAACCACGGCACTAATCGATCAAGCGGACATTTTTGTAACCGGTGATACGGGCGTCATGCATCTGGCCGCGACGGAGAAACGACTCAGGCATGATGATGATGGAGGCATTGCGCCACGCAATACAACACAGATTATCGCGCTCTTCGGTGGCACCAATCCCGCCCTCTATGGCTATCGCCAGCGCACGATTCTCGTAGGGCGCGGACGTGGCGAGCAGAGAGCGTATCGGCCAGGGATTGCGAAAGAGTCATATCACCTGCATGGACGTAACCTTTTTGACCATATCACACCACAAGATGTGGTTCAAGCAATAGAAAACATCATGGACACTTACTAATGAAGGCTGAAAATAGAGGCACTCAAACAGATCAAAATCAAGATAGCAAGCAATCTCAAACACAACAAATACAAACACAACAGGAGCAAACGCAAAGACGCTATCAACCATCCGGCTCGTTCAAGCGTGTCCTACGCAACAAACCTTTTTTACTGCTCTGGTTAGCACAGCTTATCTCGCAAATTGGCTTCAATGCCGCCAATTATGGCATCATCGTCATTGTTACAGAGATTACGCGCTCAACAGTGATGGTCGGTATCGCTATTATCTCCTTCACATTGCCAGCCATACCCTTTAGCGTCCTGGCCGGTGCCTACGTAGACTACCTGGATAAGCGGCTGATTCTCTGGGTCTGTAACGCTCTACGTGCCATTACAACAGTACTCATCGTCGTGGCTCTACTCTGGAATAGAACAGCCGTGATACCGCTCTACCTGCTCTCGTTTCTTATGTCGTTAATCACACAATTTTTCACGCCAGCAGAGTCATCAACTATTCCGCTCCTGGTGGGCCGACGCGATGTCATGCCAGCACTCTCGCTGTTCAGCATCACACTGACCGTGGGACAGGCACTCGGCTTCCTGCTACTGGGTCAGCTCATCACGCTACTTGTACCACCCTTCAATCTCAATTTTGGCATGGGTGTGATACCGGTACATCCGGTTGATCTGCTTTTCTTCATCATCGCTATTGGATATATCATCTGTATGGGCCTCATCTTAGCTATTCCGGCGCATGCACTGCAATATGAAGGAGAACGCAAAGAGTGGATACCACGCTCTTTTGTGGAACAGATCAGGCGCATTGTGAAGCACGATGTACGCGAGAGTTGGCACCTGGTACGCCAGGACCACATTCTCTTCCTGGCGCTGATGCGGGCCTCGCTGGTCAGTGTTCTCCTACTGGTGATCGGCGAACTGGCCGGTCCCTTTGTACAAAATGTGTTACATCTACCGGCCAATGATCTCTCGCTGATCTTCGCTCCGGCAGGCGTGGCACTCGTGCTGGGCGGAATAGCCATGCCTCACCTCACTGGCTTCATCGGCAAGGACCGCACAATCACCATTGGCACATTCGCTACTGCCATCGGATTAGTGTTACTCCCGCTCGGTGAGTTTATTAGCGCCACGCTGGTTAGCCATCTGGCCAGCATCATCTATGTTGCGGCCATCTCATTTGTCGTCGGCCTCTCACTAGACCTGATTAATATTCCGGCGCAAACATACTTGCAGGAACGCACGCCAGAAAATGAGCGTGGGCGTGTCTTCGCCTTCGAGTCAATGCTCTACAATTCCGGCTCCATTCCCGTGATTCTCTTCGCGGGCCTCGTCGCCGACACAGTGGGTATCCAAATGGTGATGTATATGATTGCCGTGGCATTGCTCGCCTTCCAGTGGTGGGCCACCCGCTACGCCCGCCAACGTGCCTGATCAGTCTGGTCTATACAAAACAGGATGGTTGTAATTGCTGTTACATCTATCCATTCCACCCCGTGTGCTACACAGGAACGTAGGAGTACACAACAGAGTATCGTAGTGTAGAAACAAGTAACTTTCATTGAATAGGAAGGATGAGTATGCTCAAGTTACGTCTAGTAGGTTTTTGCGCCTTATTAACAGCTGCGCTGTTTCTTACCGGTATAATCGCACAACCGGCTTCCGCAGCACCCTCGCTCAGTACAA
>JAJZEJ010000559.1 GCA_021828635.1 Chloroflexota bacterium | reverse complement strand
AATCCCACGAGACAACTATCCAGTTTGCGAGCGCGACAACGGTAAGTCGGGGCATCGCCTATGAAGTCAACGGCCCTCAACCGGAAAGCCAGAACTCGTTTGCCACGCCATCTGTCGTCGCCATACAAGAACAACTGCTTGAAACCGACCTGAATGGGCAAACCCTGGCATATACCTTCCCCGCCCATTCACTGACCATCCTGCAATTACACCTTCAATAGAATGGGCAATTCGCGGGAAATTGCTGGTGTAGGGACCGATGTATCGCGTCCGGCCTGTTTTTCGTGTCGAGCGCATGGATCAACGCCGTTTGGCCGCACATCTACCCAGGTGGATTACACGAATCGCTGATGTTGGCGTGACAGACGCGATACATCGGTCCCTACACCAAATGCCTTGTTTTCCGCTTGCTGATCCCTACCTTAGTTACTAAAATAACTCGGAAGGACAGATATCTAAAAAATGGTCTCTCTACCCCATAAATGGTACAATAGAACAGGTAAAAACAGGTCTTTGATAGGCGGAAGGTCAAATGAACAAGGAAGAATTAGAAACGGGGCTGATTGAGCTAGACGCGGCTCTTGCGAAAGCATTTCCAGGGCCAGAGGCGATTGAATGTATGCTCGTCGGTGGCGCATGCCTGATCTTCCAGGGTATTACAACACGGGTGACGACCGATATCGATGTCGTTATTTTTAACCTCATGGGTTCAGAGGAAACCACGCTGATCTTTGCGACACCATTCACCAACAAAATTCGCAACCTCATCAAGCGCGTTGGCAAACGCCTTTTCGGTCTTCAGGGAGAGCATGCACTTTTCTTTAACGATAATTGCGCTCCATTCCTTTTAGAACTGGGCCACAACGAGCTACCCCCACTACGTCTGTTTAAGAAATATCATAAACTTCATTTATATGTACCTGATAACCTGCAATACATTCTGGCGCTCAAACTCATGGCTGGCCGACCTGCCAAAGATCACGACGATATCCGCAAGCTCTGCGAGCTACTTGGTGTGCAAACACGCGCTCAGGCCAAAGGAGTCGTCGATAGCTACTTTCCGTCTGTCAGAGATCAGTATGATTATCGCTTGCCTAAAACACTACAAGAGCTATTTGACGAATAATAGGCTAGTCAGATAGCGTTACTTATGGTATGATATAAAAAGAGACACTTTCACTACGACAAAGAGGATTGAGTCATGACTCTGAAAACGAAAACACAGACACTGGCAAGAGCCTATACCGAACTCGTAACGGGTACGGCAGGGTTCCGCGTCGCTGTGGGCAATTTCATGAACGCATTCTTTTTGTACCACCTCGATCACCGTCAGGAACTGCTTGACGAACCCATCCAGCTACCGGAGAATCCCACCGAGGAGCAACGTGGTTGGGCCGCTTTTTGTGCTGGTGCGGCAGAATACCTCGCCGAGCGTTACAATCTCACCTGCCCATCCTGGTCACAAGATGCGACCTATAGCATGGCGGAGCCGTGGTGCATTATCCCTGACGCTAATCAAGCGATGCGCATGGATTTTGTGGAAACGACACCTGTTGCATTCAAAAAACGCAATGTGCTGTGTGGCGACCGCGTCTTCACCAACCAGCATCCATCATCACATGAGCCTGGGAGCCTGTTCGAGCTACGACAACGGCGTGCGGAGATGCTCGCCACACTGACACAAACCGAACGTGAGACCTACCTTATCCAAATGGCAGGCAGGCCACGTGTCTCAATTGTCGCTTGAGCGCAAGCTGTCCATCTTTCCACACAACAAAGCCTCTGGATGTTCTCCTATGAGAGATGTTCCTTTTTTAAGGCGTTTGACCAGAACTGCTCCAAACATGTATTCATTGGCTCACCACTCTGCTGCTGCGCGTGTCCATAACCAGTAATCACGGCACGTTCCGCACCCAGAATTTCTGTGAGAACATCACAGATAACCTCGAACCCGGCTTTGTGTCCCCCGGAGATAACAAGCGAAGGAATACCGGCGGCGGCAATCTGCTCAGCCAGGGGTTGTGATGGTAGCATCAGCTCCCCGGAAGGTTGTTGAAGAAATGGCAGATCTGCAGCCAGTTGACTATATGTTTCGGGAAGCGTATCAGGCCACGTTTTATGGATGCCCACAGCCTCGGCAAATGCCTTGAGCCGTTCACGTGGATCAGCAATGGACATAGCTTGCCCCAGTTCTATAAGCAGCGAGCGAACATCCGGGTTCTCTTTAGCAATATCTAGCGTGGCAGGTTCGATGAGCGTGAGGGAGTGTACCGCTTGCGGACGCCGCGTGGCCGCTAACAAAGCGACTCTACCGCCGTAGGAGTGTCCAACCAGGTGCGCACCGTCCCCAAGTAAATCAGCAATGAGAGTCGCATCGCGTCCGGCATGCTTGCGTCCCTGAGCAGGTGATTGACCATGTCCGGGTAAATCAGGCAAGATCAGCGTGAAATGGCGTGCCAGAGGAAGTTGAGCGGCAAAAGCAACCATGCCTCCTGCTTCCTCGCCGCCATGAACGAAAACGACACGTGGCCCACTGCCTCGCCGCTCAACATGCATCTGCGGAGAGGGAGATGTATTGTTCATAGATTCTCTTCTTTCTGCTACGAAGACAGCCCACTTTACTAGTCTCGGACCAAACCTAACCGGAAAGTTGTCTTCCAATGTTACGCGAATATTGAATACTATTCAATAAACAAAGTATAGCAGATAATTGAATAAAAGTCAATCTTGTGCTATACTGGCTATACTGTTCATCAACATGATTGCTCCTGGCTCTCAGGTTCGAAGGGAAGGAGCATCTGAAAAGCAGAAAGGAGCGTGCGTCGCCTAATGGGTCCATCTTCCACTACATCTCTAAAAAAACGCGAAGTGCTTTCGCGGGATGCTCGCGTGCAGCGTATTCTCGCGGCCA
>JAJZEJ010000675.1 GCA_021828635.1 Chloroflexota bacterium | reverse complement strand
CGTGAGCAGCAAGTTCTGTGGGTCCATGATGTCTCTTGCCAGGACAATGCCCGGTCCCATTGGGGCAAAAGTATCAATGGCCTTGCCCGCCGTCCACTGGCTGGTTTGCATTTGCAAGTCACGCGCACTCATATCATTGCAAATAGTATACCCCGCCACATATGCCAGGGCATCCTGCTCGGACACATGTTTACAGCGTGTGCCAATGATAACGGCTAGTTCTCCCTCGTAGTCAATGAACTTGCTCACGGTTGGTAGCACTACAGAACTATTGGGGCCAACCAGGCTGTTGCGAAACTTGGCAAAGAAGGTAGGGACAACCGGGGTAGCCATTGCTGATTCGGCGACGTGTTCCGGGTAGTTGAGGCCAAGACACAGAATCTTCTCAGGATCAGGCACAGGAGGCCCAAGCTCCACCGTATCGAGTGAGAGAACCGCCATGCTCCCTATACTCCCTATACTCCCTATACTCCCTATACTCCCTGTACTCCCCATACTCCTATCCAACTGCTGACTGGCCCATGCGAGTATATGTTCTTGCTCTTCCTTGCTCGCCGCGAGAAAAGAGCGCGTGGACAGATATTTCCCTGCTGTGTTTTCACCCTCACCGCCGCCTGGATACGCAGCGAGGTTGATTACAGCATGCTCCCTTTCAATGCCCGCTCGCCAGGAGGTAGTGGGGTCAGGACGGTAGCTAACAAGACGTAGCATGGTGATGCTCCTTACTATTCCGCTGGCAGAGGCCCGGCGGGGATGTAGTGAAGATGGCTGCTGTCAAATGTATTTGAGGAGACCCATCTTTCAAGAGAAAGTGTATACAATTTTCGCTGCATTGTCAAGTGTTTGGCTTTGATATAGCTTACCCTTGACAAATATGAGCAATTCATGTATCTTTTTTGTATACAATTTTGCTTTGTTGGAACTGATGGTGATAGAGAAAACAAAAGGAGCTATCGCATGGCAGAACCTACCTCAAGCAATCCAACTCAGTCGTCCTCTGACGAGGCGATGATTTTCCCGGCCCGATTGCATCATGTCACGCTCAAAACAATTCGCTTTGAGCAGATGCAAGCGTTTTATACCAAGCTGCTTGGTATTCACCCCAACGCGATGGTTGGCACTCAAGGCTGGTTTAGCTACGATTACGCGAACCATCGCCTCGCTTTAATCCAGCTACCCTTTTTTGTCGAGCAAGTGCCGCTCGCTGCCAGTATGCATCACATGGCCTTTGAGTATGATTCACTTGATGACCTGATGCATAAGTACCTGCGTCTGAAAGCTTTGGACATTTTGCCAGCCACCGTTCTCAATCATGGCATGACGACCTCGTTCTACTACCGCGACCCCGATGGCAATTATGTGGAATTGCAGGTCGATAATTGGGATGCAGAGGCAAAGGGTAGCACTGCCTTTATGCGAACACCTGAATTTCTGGCCAATCCTATTGGAGTGCCGATTAACCCTGATCGCTATGTCGAAGCGTGGCGGCAAGGCGCGAGCCTTTCCAATCTGCACGTGCGTTCCTGGGCCGGTGAATTTGTCGAAGGTGCGCCGCCGATCTTTGATACACCAAGTAATTTATAGCGCATATTAGAGAACAGAAAAGTGCATTGCCTATGTAAATTGTGTGATGAGAGCAGAGTAGCTCTAAGGAGGAGACCATGAGCGACCTTACCGTTCCTGTCCTGATCGTTGGTGGCGGCGGTGCTGGCCTGACAGCTTCAATGTTGTTGTCGTCCTATGGGATAGACTCGCTACTGGTGAGCCGCTATCCCAATACCTCGCATCTACCCAAAGCACATGTATTGAACCAGCACACAATGGAAATCTACCGCGAAGTGGGTGTGGCTGACGCTATTTATGCTCGTGGCACGCCAGCTGAGAGTATGGCCTATACGGCCTGGTATGCTGGCCTGGCTGGTCCACGCGAAGAGTATGGCCGAGAAATCGCGCGTCTGGAGTGCTGGGGTAATGGCTACAAAGACCCCAATTGGGTCAAAAGCAGTCCGTGCGCCCAGACGAACCTGCCACAGATTCGCTTAGAACCTATCCTCAAGGCGCATGCGGAGACGCTTGGCCCTGATCGTATCCGCTTTAACCATAGTTTTGTCTCGCTTGAGCAAGATGACGAGGGCGTGACGGCGGTGATCGAAGATAGAGCCGATGGTCATCTGTATACAGTGCGGGCGCGTTACCTGCTTGGTTGCGATGGAGGACGCATCGTGGGCAAACAGGTCGGCGTTGAGATGGAGGGGCCGCGAGAAATGGCCTCTAATGTCTCGATTCATCTCTCCGCCGATTTTTCACCGTGGGCGCGTGATGAAGATGTCCTCATTCGCTGGTTGCTCAATCCCGATATCGGCGATCCGTTAAGCGGCGTCCTGGTGCCGATGGGGCCAGACCATTGGGGGCCACATTCGGAAGAGTGGGTGTTTCATTTACAATTTATGCTCGGTGATTCACGTGCCTTCGACGATGCAGCCGTTAAAGAGCAGATGCGCCGTGTTCTGGGCATACCCGATTTTGAGCCAAAGATACACCTGATCAGTCGCTGGGCGCTGGATGGAGTATTGGCGAATCGCTTGCGCGTGGGTCATGTCTTTCTGTTAGGTGATGCTGCTCATCGTCATCCACCAACCGGCGGCCTGGGCCTCAATACTGCCGTACAGGATAGCTATAATCTCTGCTGGAAACTCGCGGTGGTGCTACATGGCCAGGCATCCGACGATTTGTTGGAGACCTACGAGCAAGAGCGCAAGCCTCACACCTGGCAGATGATCGACCTGGCCATGAAGATGGGCCACGTTATGATGCCCAAGGATCGCTTGTCAGCGACCTTGATCCAGTTCGGATTTCGCGCCTTAGCCATTTGCCCGCCAGCGCGTAATTACGTCACCGAGATGAAGTATAA
>JAJZEJ010000557.1 GCA_021828635.1 Chloroflexota bacterium | reverse complement strand
GTTATACTCCTGCACCATTGCCGCCTGAATTTTCGTCGCCGCCTGCGTCCACTGCGTACCATTCGTATCGCCAGGAATAAGTCCATCCAGGTAGTTGGTGGCGAGATAGCCAGTAGCCTCTTTAAGTCCCTGATAATAGAGATTGCCCGCGCCCGCACCATCGTTATGCAGACAATCGCTGGCGGCATCATAGGTGGTCGGCGTATCCTGAATGGCAATGCCACTGCTGGGGTCAGCAACATTGATATTGTGCTGCATAGCCTGATCGATCTGCGCGATATGCTGACGCAAGAAGGCGGTATCGCCGGTCACGAAGACGTAGTAGGCCATCAGCAAGGCCACATTGTCGTTCTCCTCGGTCGGCATCGGCACACCGGTACTCACATTCGGCGGAGCATAGCAGGTAGCGCGAATGGTAGGAACACCCTGACCGGGGTTGGTACAGTTGCCACTGCTATTGACATCGCCGCCCTGGTCATGCTGGAAATAGAGACCGTAGCTATCGCTGGTGGCATTGGCAAAGACCGTAGACATAGCAACCTTAAAGAACCAGGGAACGCGCGTGATCTCGAAATAGCCATACTCGTGCATGACATCGACAGTGGTGAGGAAACCGTAAGAGCCTTCATAGACGGCGGCATCATAGCCACCACCAGCGCATGCCTGCCGTCCAGTCAGCCATGTGCTGGCCTTGTAGCTGCGCAGCGTATCGCCGATAATCCAGCGTTGCGCGGATGTCAGCGTGCTATCGTCGATCAGGTAGTTCTCCATCGTCTGTGCCTGTGCTAGCAGATTATCGCGTGTGGAGAGATTGTCGATGGCGAAATCAGCCACATCGCTCTCCGAGGTCCACTCCTGCGAGGCATAGAGTCCCTCGTTCTGGCAACCCGCTGGTAGCTGCGTGTTATAAAAAAGTTGCTGGCTGGCATTCCAGCCACCCAAAATCAGATAAGCGGTTTGCGTTTGCAAGCCGCCAAGCTGATAGCGCCAGGCTAATCCGGCACGGTCACTCTTCGCCGTGTTGCATTGCCAATGTTGCCCATCACCGGCCAGGAAAAGCGTGCCACCCGTCGTATCTGATGACGGACTATAAGAAACGAGGTTAACGGCGCGTCCATCTGGCGTTGTTTGTGGCACACAGCCCTGTCCCGCCATGAGTGGGCGACCACTACCGAATATAAATTGGCCGGATTGTGCCTGCGCACTTTGATTTTGGACGCTGACGCCGATAATTAAAGCAGGGAGCGTATCGTCCTTGACGGCCTCGGCGCAGGCGGCAATGGCGGTACAACCCGGCTCACCACGAAAGGGGTCAATGAAGTCCACGATCAGGTGCAGGCCGTTACTGGCATCACCTGCCCAGCGGGTGGTGTCCAGTCCCTCAATCCAATGTTCGTTGCCAACATAGGTATCGCCCAAGGCGGTATTGGCGTGGCCCATGTGAAAAATATACGTCTTCTGCTGGCCCGCCGGGGTCGCGCCGACAATGTAGCTGGCCTGATTCTCGTGAAAGGTGCCATCGGTGCCACTGCTCACCACACCATATTGAGGGAAGATAGTGAAATTGAAACGTGAGCCGAAGGTTGTGTTCAAGTTAGCAAAACCAGCATCGTGCGCCAATGTCTGAATAGGAAGGCGGCTATCAAGCTGAATATCGCTCGGTGGTGGTGGCGCTGCCGATGTATTTGTAGCTACCGCAGTAGTCGTGTCTTGTGCCTGATATGCACTGGCAACGCCCTGCGTGTCAAGTATGGGAGTGAGCATGACAACACAGGTAACGATACATAGGATGGTGAGAACCCTGATGGGCCACGGGCGAATGATCTGCACGCTCTTCTTCTCTCTACACTGATGAATTTAGCTCTATGCTACACAACGAACCGGCGTTGAGCATCTCTTCAAGAAGGGACTTTTGGTACGAATGCCGTTTCCTTAGAAATCGCACAGGTTGGTATGAACGCAAGCGGCAAGCATTAGACAGAGCTTGCAGTCCATTAGACTTCACTTAACCTCGTCTTTTTAAGCGCAAAATAGGCCAAAAGCACCACACCAAACTGTCTGATTTCCTGTATCCTTGCTCGTAGTAAGAATAGGTAAGTAAGGAGGTGGTATCAATGAACTGCACACTCAGTCCAAACACAAGTGAATTATTAAGCAACAATGAGTTATCAAGCACCTATAACACGGATAGTCTGCCAGAAATGACACAGGTAGTACAGCAAAACTATACGACTGTCCCAATGCCGGTTTTCAAGCCATCTCGTTCATCTTCTGTAGCAGATGAAGAGGAACTTTATTCATCATTTGAACAGGCTATTAGCAAACGATCACAGTCATTACATTTGACACTAACAAAGACACAACATTCGCAACGTGGATGCAAAAAATTGAGTTACCGACAGTATCATCGCTCTGTAGGAATATCTGTTTCCTCCGCTCACATTCTTTCTGCCCCACAGCGTACCTGGCAATCTACGCTACTACTAGTAGCCTTTGGCCTGATGTGCCTGCTAGCCGGTTTCGATCTCATGGGCCTCCTCATCCTCCATATGCATTAATCATCCCTTCTTCATTCGTTTATCTTCTGGGCAACACGGACGCGGTAAACCGGTCCCTACATAAAGGATAAGCGCCACGTATCGGCATTTTGGCGTGGACGTAGTATAATGGGCATGGAAAAATTCACCGTCTCTCTAGTGAGAATCAGGAGTCTGTTTTATGCAACAACAACGCCCCGACTATGATTTGTTGGCGGTGTTTAATGACGAAACATCAGCGAATGCGGCAACGACAAAGTTACAAAAAGAGGGCTTTGGCGAGGGCGAGGTCTTTCAACTTCCGGCGGATGTGGCGAAGAATGGACAATTTCGTGAGCATGGCCCAGACCGCAATCGTAGCGAAATATTCTTACAG
>JAJZEJ010000027.1 GCA_021828635.1 Chloroflexota bacterium | reverse complement strand
GTCGCCTTGTGTCTGCTCTGTCCAGTTATCAATGAGTTCCTGCCCATTGATGAAAAGCCGACTCAAGCCCACACTGCCTAGACTAAAGGTGTAGGTGCCTGTCGTGTCTG
Organism: Chloroflexota bacterium; assembly: GCA_021828635.1. The sequence continues at coordinate 2,804 of JAJZEJ010000027.1, read as the reverse complement.
CAATGAAGAGTGTTGTGGCACGTACAGAGAAGAGATGGGCATCGACGGCATCCGGCACAGGGCCGAACCACGATAGCTCGGATGTTGTGCTTACGTCTGACCATACAGGGCTACCGGAGAGATCAGCACTATTGAAGTAGGTGAGCGCAAAACCCGCCTGTGTCTTTGCTTCATCAGCATAGAACTGTGTACCATCCAGCAAAGGTAGAAGTTTGTGGTTGGTGCAACCGAGTTCATAGCCGACAGTGACGTGGTTGTCCAATTTGGCGGTTACACCATCAAATGGCGTAATCGCATAATGTGGATTAACACCCGCGCTACCACCAGCCATGATGCGTGCTGTCTTGGCATTAGGGCCAATAATTGCCACAGATTTCAAGTTTCCACGTTGCAGTGGTAGTGCGTTATTCTCATTTTTGAGTAATACGATGCCTTCCGCCGCCGCCTCACGAATCAGTGTGCGATGCTCTGGCCGATTAATAGCTTGCTCTGGTGCCTCTTCGGGCTGCTCAAAAACGCCAGTTCTTTCAAGCAGACGTAGTAAACGGCGCACACTTTCGTCGATGGTTGCTTCAGCTACATCGCCGCGCTCAACGGCTTGCTGCAATAGAATACCGCGCCAGCGTGCTGGGCCAGGCATTTCCAGGTCGAGGCCAGCGTTGACCGATGCGGCGGTACTCTTGATTGCCATAAACCAGTCGGAGACAGCTACGCCGTCAAACTCCCATTCCTTGCGCAAAATATCTGTTAAGAGGTAGCGATGCTCGGTCGCTGGAATGCCGTTGATGTTGTTGTATGCGCCCATAATGGCCCATACCTTCGCGTCTTGCACAGCAGCTTGGAAGGGAACAAGATAAATCTCGCGCAAAGCCCGCTCAGTGACTTCCGAACTGATGCTGGTGCGTTCAAATTCAGAGTCGTTGCACACATAATGCTTGACGGTAGCGGCAACACCTTCTTGCTGGAGTCCTGTGATATAGGCAACAACCATGCGAGCCGAGAGATACGGGTCTTCGGAGTAGCACTCAAAATTGCGCCCATTGAGCGGCGAACGATGAATATTGACGGTCGGAGCGAGCAACATGCGTGCGCCCTTTGATTTGGTTTCTTGCGCCAAAGCCTGACCCACGCGCTGCACCAATGCAGTATTCCACGTGGAGGCCAGCGAGATACCAGCCGGAAAGCAGGCCGCCATAGCTCCACCACTAAAGCTACCACCATGTGCGCCATGTGGCCCATCGGTCATTTTCAAGGCCGGAATGCCGAGGCGGTCGATAGCGACGGTGTGCCACATATCGGCCCCCGCCAGCATGGATACCTTCTCCTCCAGCGTCATCTGACTGAGGAGATCATTTACTCTATCACTCATATGAACATCCTTGAACAAAATACATAGTAGCCGAGAATAATCTTATTATCGCATATTTGAGCTACATAGTATATTTCTTATAGCCATAAACCAAACGGAAGCAAAGATAAATAAGAGTTTCCTTTATCTTCTGGAAGCAATCCCACAAAAGCCTGCATTGCTCCAACCAACAGTAAGTCCTCTGACCTCAGAATGCTCACACAGATAGTTATAGAGCTGGTGTGCGTGAGATGTTTCCGCCCAGGCTTGCTCGACCTGCGCGAATGGGCTATGCGCGTTACGTTTGCCTGCCGAACCATCGCCGTCAACAACTGTATCGACGACAATACGCCGAACACCACTTGCAAGAAGTTGTTGACCAAACGTCTCGACATTCGAGTAGAGAAGGCATGGACTAACCGTGATCTGCGTAGGAACTCCACCCATGCTGGTTGCATGTACTAGCTGCCAGCGTCTTTCTAAAGGTGGGCCACCACCAAGTTGTTGTAGATAAGCCTGATCGTCAGTTTCAATGGTGACTGAGAGCCAGGCATAAGGAATCTGACGTAACAGAGGTAAGTCGCGTTCCGCCAATAGGGAGCGTGTCTGAACGACTAAGAGATCAAGGTCGGGATAACGTGCGAATACTTCGAGGCATTGACGGGTTAATTCGTACTTGCGCTCAATTGGTTGATAAGGATCAGTAGTTGTACTCATAAAAATACGCAAGGTGCGTCGTGTCTCTGGCTTCATCTTCGCCAACGTTTTCTCTAACAGCTCTGCCGCGTTGGTCTTGACCTGAACAGCTTTACCCCATGCAGCATTGCTTCCGTTGAAAATCCACTGTGGTAGATATTGAGCATAGCAATACTTACCACAACTTGTCTGCCCAAAGCCACATCCAGTATAGGCTGATAGTGCATGGGTGAAAGGGTAGGGACCAGCAACCAGGAAGCCTGTATGTTGAGGTGTAAGTATGCTTTTTGCCTTTTTGGATGTAAGGTCCATATTTTTCCTATAGCCATTAAATACAAACAAATATTAGTCCGGCAACCTCCATAACACCCACAATATTACGGTTAAAGTTTGAATGAAGAGGCTTAAATAAAAGATTTGCAGAATCCTTCAATCATTCTCGACAATCATTCTATCACCCAGAACCTCGAGGCGTCTATACTATCTCCAGACAGAGAACATGCTTCTCCTCTTTCACAGACAGGAACCCGCAGCGCAAAGGGGTTTGCTATGGAGAAAGTCAGCGATCAACAGTACCAAGCCGTGTAAAAGACGAAGAAGACGTGGACAGAAGCCATGAGAAATGACAACAACCAGATGAAAGGGAAAAGAATGCAAAAACGTACACTTGGCAACAGTGGCATTGAAGTCGATGAGCGAGAACAAGATTATCAGGGTCAGCAGCCCCGAAAGGAGAACGACACATGTCAACTATTCCATC
>JAJZEJ010000753.1 GCA_021828635.1 Chloroflexota bacterium | reverse complement strand
TTTCTGATTCACCACTAGTACTGAATGCGATTAGCATATCTCCAGGCTGACCAAATGCCTGCACCTGTCGCGCAAAAACTTGCTGAAAGCCGTAATCATTGGCAATTGCTGTAATAATTGAGGTATCTGTCGTTAGCGCCAGTACCCCATATGCTGCGCGTTCTCGCTTAAATCGACCCACCAGTTCAGCCGCGAAATGTTGCGCTTGTGCCGCGCTACCTCCATTGCCCATAACTAGAACTTTATGCCCACTGCGCAATGTATTGACCAACCACCAGGCTGTATCTACCAACAACTTTGCTTGTGACACCAGTTCGCCTAGCGCCTCATCCAACATCTTCCTACGCAGGTAGATCGCACTGATAATGGCATCTTGATATACCCGCGCTATCCTCGCTCCACTGGACTTGCTCACGGGATGCTCTACCGTCTCCTGCGTTGTCTGCGTCGTTGGCAATGATGACATATACAGAGCCGCTACCTCATGACTTGATAAACTCATAGCATTTCTAACCTGTCTCTTATCCACGCTTACACTCCAGAAAGTAATCAGGACGATAACTCTTTACAGTAGAGATAGCGTAAGCTTCCTTCGACAGTGTTTAATATAACTGAAGCTCTTACGTAACACAAGTCAACAATAAAACTGCTAAGCTATTCTTAATTTGCACTAATCTTTTCTAAGAAAGCATATAAACACTGTAAGTACTGATCATATATTTATGCCTATAAGAAAGCTGAGAGCCGCGAAACAAGAGACCTGAACCAATCTCTGCACAGAACACGTATCAGCATGATCTATAGATACATAACTATGACCATTTTGATACACCATGACCATTTTGACATAACAGTCTGCTTTTCGTCGAGCGCAGGCGTGTCAATTAATGAAGAGAAGCATAATGATCTACAATAGAGCGAGGGGAACAAGCCTTCATGAACACACGACATTTTGACCTTCTAGTTATTGGCGCGGGCGCTGCCGGTAGTACTGCCGCGACGACAGCGGCAGCCCAGGGAGCGCGTGTAGCTATGTTCGAGCAGGATCAGATTGGCGGTACCTGTCTCAACTATGGCTGTGACCCAACCAAGACCCTCCTACACACAGCTAACTTACTTTACCAGACGCAACACGCCCAAAAGTACGGTCTCTCTATCCCCACAGCTACGGTGCAATGGGAGAAAGTGCAAGAACATGTGCAGCAAGTTATTCTGCGTATTCGCGGTGGCACATCCTCGGAAGTCAGCCAGAAAATGGCGCAACAGGGCATTAGCGTTGTGCATGGAACGGCAACCTTCATCTCACCTCATACCCTCACTGCTGGAGGACAAACCTATGAAGCAGAACGCATCATTATCGCATCAGGCAGCAAAACCGCAGTTCCGCTGATAAAGGGACTGAACGAGACAGGTTTCATCACCAATATCGAAGCCGTCTCGCTAGCTAGTTTGCCACGACGTTTGGCGGTTGTTGGTGGTGGACCGATTGGTATAGAGTTTGCGCAGATGTTTCAGCGTTTCGGTGTCGAGGTGACAGTACTGGAACGCAGTCCACAACTGCTCGACAAAGAGGACCGCGAGCTGGCCGATATGCTTTGTAACATTCTTTCACGCGAGGGATTGCGTCTGCTGACTGATACCGAATTGCGCTATATCGAACGAACAGCGCAAGGCAAACAGCTCACGTATCGCTGTAAAGGCGAGCAACATGATCAGACGCTGGAGGTTGACGAGATACTACTGGCAATTGGGCGACATCCTGATGTAGCAGCATTACATCTCGATGTCACAGGCGTCGAGACGAACAAAAAGGGCATTGCCGTAGATGAGATGCTATGTACTAATATTGCACACATCTGGGCGGCAGGTGATGTCACCGGCGGCTATCAGTTCACCCATGTAGCCTATGAACAGGGCAAGATCGCTGCGCACAATGCTTTCGCAACTCATCCAAAACGTTTCGCCAACCGTGTAATACCGTGGGTGACATATACCAACCCATCACTCTCGCACGTAGGTAAGACCGAAGAGCAACTTCGCCAAGATGGCATCACTTATAAAATCGGACGGATGAAATTTAGCGAGGTTGAGCGTGCTATCGCCAATGGACAAATGGAGGGATTGGTCAAACTACTGGTCGATCAGCACGGTAAAATCTTGGGTTGCCATATTCTAGGCGAGCAGGCAGATACGATGATTGCAGTAGCCGTCGTTGCCATGCAAGCGGATATGCACGCCAATGAACTAGCCGATACCATCATTCCCTATCCAACGCTTAGTGAGGCGATACGCTGGGCTGCTGATCGTAGAGATTAATACCCATAAAAAACAAAAAGAGGTCATTCATGCGCGTGGTACTTATTCTTAATCCAACATCGGGCCAATCTACGCTGGCAACAGAGCATGGAACAGTGCAGGAACACGAAAGCACGATTGTACAATGCTTGCGTGATAACGGTATTGAGCCAGAGGTTCGCTATACAACTCCTGAAGACACGGGGCGTGGTCTGGCCCAACAAGCTGCACGCGAGGGAGCCGATATCGTCATTGCGGCGGGTGGTGATGGCACTATTCACGCTGTGGCCTGTGGACTCATCGATACGCAGAGTGCGCTGGGCATCATCGCGCTTGGCACCATGAACAACATCGCCCATAGCTTGAGCTTGCCAGAGAATATCGAGGATGCCTGTGCTGTCATCATGCAAGGCGATACAGGGCTAATCGATGTAGGCATGATTGACGATGATGTATTTTTAGAGGTCGTCGGTATCGGTCTGGAAGCGGCGCTCTTTCCCGCCGCCGAAGAGGTGAAAAGTCCAGGGCTAGGTAGCACTATTGACGGCATCATCACCGGATTAAAGGCGCTCTTCGCCTATCGACCACCACGCCTGCGCCTCTCGTTCGACACCCATAAAGGT
>JAJZEJ010000655.1 GCA_021828635.1 Chloroflexota bacterium | reverse complement strand
GTAAAGCATCTGCTCTGTCTGAAGCTCTTGCTGCGTCGTCACATCATTATTTTGTAAGGTGCGCTCCTGCTGGATTTGATCATCGAGCTGCGTTAGTATATTGGTGCTGGTGATAGGAGTAGTATCATATTGCTGACTTAACTGGTTGATCTGCTTTTGCTCATTAGCAATGCGTGTTGTCAGTAATTGCAGTTCTTCATTATATTGAGCTTTAATGGCCGCATTTTCCACCGTTACCAAGCTCTGCGCTAGCTCATTAGCAATAGTAGCTGATAGCTTGGCACCTGAAATTGTGACCTGAATCTGTACCGTCTGTGAAGCGCCATTTGGGGTAACAAGTAGTTGTTTGGCAATAAAATTCGCACGATCAATCGACTTGTGCTTTGCCAATACAGGATTAAGAACAGCATCGGAGGTTACATCGGTGGCGTAGACCGCCACTGGCTGAATAATCTGCACCTGAGAGGCGCGTGTCTGCGCATTAAGCAACACAAAGGCAGAAGATGCATAGGTAGGCGGTAAAAGGACGGTCAGTAACTTGCCCACACCTACGCCTACAATCAGGCAGACGATAAGCAACCATGACCAGCGTATGAGAGAACGCACAAGCACTTTCATCGATGTGTCACACTCCTTGAGCAGATGCCACGGCGGTAGTTTGCTCGCATAGAGCGCGTCGCCGGGTCTCAAGTATTAGCGATTGATAGATAGTATTCAATGTATGGGTTGCATTAAGCCAGCTATACTGCTCCTCGACATACGCTCGCCCGGCCATGCCCAGATGTTGCGCCTGTTGCTGGTCGGTGAGCAATGTAAGAATAGCATCAGCAAAGGCATCATGCTCTGCGATTAGCAGATGAACACTATGCTGCACAGATAACGCCCGACATGAGCCAGGAGTTGCCACCAGCGGCGTTGCCATTGCCAGAGCCTCCAGCACCTTGTTTTGCATGCCCGTTGCAACGAGCAAAGGAGCCACAGCCACCGCGGCTTTACCTAAATAGGGACGAATATCGGGTACATAACCAGTAACAGTTATACGCTTATCCGCCGCGAGCGCCTGCACCATTGGCGGAGGGTTATTGCCAACAATAGTTAGACGCACTTGTGGACGACTTTGCCAGATACGTGGAAGTATCTCTTGACAAAATGTCACGATTCCCTGTGTATTTGGATAGTAGTCCATCTTGGCACAAAACACAAGTGAATCAGCCTCGCGTAGCCTGATTGGGGGGGTAAAGTAGCTTGTGTCAACACCATTTGGTACCACTTGAATCCGTTCCGCCGCCAGCCCCATCTTCACTAGATAGTCACGGTCATAGTCAGAAGTAATGGTCACACGAGCGAAACGCGATAACGCATGCGGCTCATAATAGCGCATTTTCTGCAACTCTGTAAAGATAAAAGCCTTCTTGAGCAGATTATGTGAGGTAGAATATTGTTGTGTAAGATAGGATGAAATGCAGTCAACCGCATCATAGACAACAGGTATACCCTCTTGGGCTATAACTCGTTGCAAGGCTGGGACCGTTTTGATCAACTCACCATGCACCACCTCTATCCGTTGCTCACGGATGACCTGACGAATACGCTCTGTGAAAACGGCAGAGCGATAATAGGCAACCCGTAGTGGCGTAAAAGAAGGTAGAGCCTGGAGACAGTGCAGATATGCCTGCCAGCGTGGCAACTCTATCAGTTCCACTGAACAACAATACTCAGCAATCTCAGCCACCAGTGTGCGCTCATATTCGTCACAGACCAGCGCCACCAACGAAATTTCATGCTCCGCTGATAGCGCCTTCATCAGATGAAAGGGGCGCACGCGAATATGGGACGGAACATAGGGTGTCACAAACAAGATACGCATACTGCTCCTCTATCAAGCAACCATAATACATAACTCAACCCCATCGGTTGCATTTCTTCACCTACCCTATGGTATCAACATCTGTCTCTTTTAACCAGGACACTAGGAATTTTGGGAGAGAAAGAGCTACTTTTGCTGAGAAAGTGTGTATAGTTGAATAAGAAAGATACATAATTCTTGACATTGACTGTGACAGGTTAAAAGGAGAGATAGACTTGACAAACTCAGCAACGGGAGAAATCTTAACCGCATCGACATATTTATCATCATTTCTTAACCTGATTGCTATACCAATCAGCTAACCAACTGTTACTCTTTACCCAGAAGTGGGAAACTTGAGAAACAGACCCATACTAAAGGAAATGAAAGATGCTTGCCTTATGGAACATGTAACTACTACGCTACCAAAACGATCAGATAATCTCTCGGTTACACTAGATAGTCGGCTTGCCAAATCAACAACCGAGATGGTCTGCTCGCCATCACGGGCCTACTATTTTGTCAAGAGAGCCAGTGATATCGTACTCGCACTTTTCGGGCTTATCGCACTATCTCCCGTCTTTCTGGGTGTGGCACTCTACATCAAATTGATTGACGGAGGACCAGTGTTACATTTCCGCGAGATCATCGGGATGCATGGCAAACACTTCTACGCCTGGAAATTTCGCACGATGATCCCTGATGCCGATGCCTATCTAGCACAACGACCTGACCTATTGCGCAAATACCAACAAAATATGAAGCTGAGAGGAGATCCGCGCATCACCAAAACAGGAAAATTTCTACGCAAGACCAGCCTTGATGAACTGCCTCAACTTGTCAACGTCCTCATCGGCCAAATGACGCTCGTGGGTCCACGTATTATCCATCCTAGCGAGTTACAACGCTTCGGTACATATGCTCATAAGCGTCTCTCGATCAAACCAGGTATTACGGGATTATGGCAGATCAGTGGGCGACAACATGTTTGTTATGATGAGCGCGTCATGCTCGACATGTACTACATCGATAGCCGTTCGCTGCTCGGCGATTTGCTGATCCTGATCAAGACATTG